>DUOU01000150.1 GCA_012838685.1 Bacteroidota bacterium
GGGCTATCTCCATTCTCTCTTCGAGTGCGGAGTCTATCAGTTTCCTGTCGTATGAGGGGAACAGGGCGAGGTGAACAGACTCTTCGGCGGTTTTGTTGGCCACGCTGTTAAGGTCGCGGTACAGCTTGTCCATATAGAACGGAGCTATCGGTGCCGCCATCTTGCTGACGGTCTCCAGGCAGGCGAAAAGAGTCTGGTAGGCCGAGATTTTATCGGCATCGTAGTCCCCTCCCCAGTATCTCTTCCTGTTGAGCCTGACATACCAGTTGCTGAGGTTCTCGGTGACGAAATCCTGTATCAGCCTGCCGGCGCGGGTCAGGTCGTAATCGTCGTAACAGTTCCCAACCTCCTTTACCAGTGAGTTTAGCAGGGATATTATCCATCTGTCTATCTCGGGACGCCGCTCCATGGGCATTTCCGGCTCCTCGTAACGGAAGCCGTCAACATTGGCGTAGAGGGCGAAGAACGAATATGTGTTGTACAGCGTGCCGAAGAACTTGCGTTTTACCTCGTCGATGCCGGAGGTATCGAACTTAAGGTTATCCCACGGCTGGGCATTGGTCATCATATACCACCGCAACGGGTCGGAGCCGTACTCCTCGATGACCTGGAAGGGATCGACGCTGTTGCCGAGACGCTTTGACATCTTGTTCCCGTTTTTGTCGAGTACCAGCCCATTGGAAATTATGTTTTTGAAAGCCACCGAGTCGGATATCATGGTAGCTATAGCGTGCAGGGTAAAAAACCATCCCCTGGTCTGGTCCACCCCCTCGGCAATGAAATCGGCCGGGAACATCTTATCAAAATGTTCCCTGTTTTCGAAAGGATAGTGGGCCTGCGCGTAAGGCATCGATCCGGAGTCGAACCAGACATCTATCAGGTCGGGCTCGCGGAACATCTTTTTGCCTTTCGGGCTGACAAGGATTATATCATCCACATACGGTTTGTGGAGGTCAAACTGTTCGTAATTCTCTTTGGTGTTGTCGTTTTCCCTGTAACCTTTTAGGGGGTTGGAGGCCATGAAACCCGCCTTGACCGATTTCTCTATTTCGGCCTTCAGGTCGGCAACGGAGCCTATACATATCTCCTCATCTTTCTCCTCCGTGACCCATATCGGCAACGGAGTGCCCCAGTACCTCGACCTGGAAAGGTTCCAGTCGACCAGGTTTTCGAGCCATTTCCCGAAACGTCCGCTACCTGTGGATGGCGGCTTCCAGTTGATGGTGTTGTTGAGTTCGATGAGCCTCTCCCTGAACGCCGTGGTCTTCACGAACCATGAGTCGAGTGGGTAATAAAGTACCGGCTTGTCGGTTCTCCAGCAGTGCGGGTAACTGTGAACATGTCTCTCAATTTTGAAGACATCACCGCGCTGTTTCAGCATCACCGCTATATCCACGTCTATGGTGTCGCTCCCCTCAGGTATGGAGTCGTCATACTCATTTTTTACCGCCCTTCCCGCGAATCCCGAATAGCTGTCCAGGTTTACCCTTTCGGCGACGAACTGCGGGTCGAGGTCGGCTATCGGGACCATAAAACCGCGCTTATCAACAAGAGGACCCGTAGTGCCGTCGGCTCTTCTGACCACCAATGGCGGTATCCCATTCTCTATTCCCACCCTGTAGTCGTCCGCCCCGAAGGTTGGCGCTATGTGCACGATACCCGTACCATCCTCCGTGGTCACGAAGTCGCCCGTCACCACACGGAACGCCCCATCATCGGGCTTTACCCAATCGATCAGTTGCTTGTAGTCAATGCCCTCGAGGTCGGCCCCTTTGAACCGGTCCAACACCCTGAAAGGTATTTTTTTGTCGCCCGCCCTGTACTCCTCAAAAGGCAGTTCCCCGTTTGCCGGGGGGAAGAACGAGTCCAGAAGATCTTTGGCGAGTACCACCGTTACGGGCTCCCCGGAGTAAGGGTTAAAGCTCCTGACCTTGACGTAGGTGATGTTTTTGCCCACGGCCAGTGCCGTGTTGGACGGAAGAGTCCACGGCGTGGTTGTCCAGGCCATGATATGGACAACGTCGGTGTCGATATCTTTATAAAGAAAATCTGATTTGTTGTTTTTGATTGTCGCGAAGAGAGCGATACAGGTAGTATCCCTCACGTCGCGGTAGCAACCCGGAAGGTTGAGCTCGTGCGAACTCAGCCCCGTTCCCGCCGCCGGTGAATAGGGCTGTATAGTGTAGCCCTTGTAGAGAAATCCTTTTGAGTGGAGCTGTTTCAGCAGCCACCATAGAGTCTCTATATATCGGTTATCGTAAGTTATATAAGCATCTTTGAGGTCCACCCAGTAGCCCATCTTGTTGGTCAGCTCCTCCCACTTGTCGGTAAACCGCATAACATCAGTGCGGCACTCCTTATTGTAATCCTCAACGGATATTGTCTTTCCTATATCCTCTTTGGTTATTCCCAGTTTTTTCTCCACGCCCAGTTCCACGGGCAGGCCATGGGTATCCCAGCCGGCCCTCCGTTTTACCTCATAACCGCATTGTGTCTTGTAGCGGCATATAGCATCCTTGATGGTACGGGACATGACATGGTGGATTCCCGGCATACCGTTAGCCGAGGGGGGACCCTCATAAAACACGAACTCACCCTTGTCATTGCGTTGGCGAACACTCTTTTCGAAACAGTTGTTCTGTTCCCAGAGGTCCAGTATCTCCCTGTTTATCGCTGAAAGATCAAATACCTTGTACTCAGGAAACTTTTTCCCCATCATCCAAAAAATTTAATATTGAAAAAACAGCGCGAAGATAGTCAATTAGCTCGTTAGTTGGAGAGCTTAGAAGCCAATTTGTTTCTAATGGAAAATGTTTGTTCGCCGGAGGGAGCGGTTTTTTTGGAAGGGAGCCTGATAGTTGTGCCTGAAATACAAATATATTAAAAATGTTAAAAATTTTCAAAAATAGCGGACTATGCTTGTAGGTATAAATAATATCGCGTAAATTTGATTTTAGTTTAATTTGATTTTAGTTTAATTTGATGTTAGTTTAATTTGATGTTGATGGTCGTTGTGTATAGTGGAAACATATGAAGAGTTGGTTTTTTTAATGCGAAGTAAGCGTCAAAACTTTGAACAAATAGTTGTAGTCTCACTCCAAAAGAAGTTTCTATTTGTTTTATGATATTTTATTATTAATCTCTTAATTATTAATTATTATATGAAAAGGCCAAAATCTATTTGTTTTGCTCTAATCCTAGGGTTTTTATTTTTTTCGTGTGGTAGAGATCAAAAGATTCCTGACATTGATCCAGAATTATTGACACCTATTGATGTAAAACTAAGTCAGATAGCAGATAACATCCACATCGTTACTTTGGAAACAGATTCAGATTGCATGTTATCAGGTGAGGCGACATTTCAAGTGGGCGACAAATATATAATCGCCATTCAAAGCGATGGAATTTACCAATTCTCCATAGATGGTTCTTTTATAAGAAAACTTGTTAATGTTGGACGCGCTCCGGAAGAAATTCTGTCAATGGGCGAAGTTTGTCTCGATGAGCCGGAGGATATACTTATGGTAGTTTCCAAAATTTATGACATTCATTATTATAGATCACTACTGTCCACTAAAAAAGTGGACGATTAAAAATTAAATAAACTTGGTTCACTATAACCGAATCGTTCATTGACATTATTGATATTTGATCTGTCGAAGAGATCACGTAAGTGAGTTTTATCCGTTAGAGAGATGCCTGTAATTTGAAGAATCTCGTAAACAGAACGCTCCAGTTTCATATCGTGCTTCA
>DUOU01000151.1 GCA_012838685.1 Bacteroidota bacterium
CGACGAAGTGGAGGCCAAAGTCAGGGAACTCTTTTCGACCATCCCGACCGTTGAAAACCCTAAGCCCAGGGTTTACCAGGAGGTGCCGTGGCACGCCGACACCCGCTACGTGCTGGCACAGGACAAGGAGGCCTCAATATCGTCCGTAGAGGTGGTCGCGTTGCGAAAATCGGTGCCCATTGAGGACAAAAACCTGGATTACATCAGAAACCGGCATATTATCTCCCTTATGAACTCCATGGCCTCCGCCCGCATAAGCGAGATACTGCAAAAGGACAATCCTCCGTTTGTCAGCGGCTCAATAGCTTACGGCCCCAACGGCTACGCCAGGGGATATGACGAATTCTCGATATACGCCGTGCCGCTACCCAATGAAGAGGCCGCGGCACTAAGAGCTGTTTACACTGAAGCCGAGAGAATAAGACGACATGGATTCACCGAATCCGAACTCGACAGGGCCAAAGCCATCATGGCGGCGAATTATGAAATCTACTACAACCAAAAGGACAAGATCGACAACGACACCTACATCGGCTCGTTCCAAGACTATTTCCTCAACGGCGAGCCGCTCACATCGGTCGATTTCGACTATAATTTCCTCAATATGGTGTTGCCTTCCATCTCCGCCGAAGAGGTATCGGCGCTCTACCGGGAACTGTTTACCGAAGAGAACCGCACCATCATAGTTATGGGCCTTGAAGGCGACGGCATAACACATATCTCCAAAGAGGAGGCACTGGCAATTATAGACGAAGTCGGGAAAGCCGACATAGAGCCGTACGATGAAGGGGAACTTGCCACCTCGCTCGTGGAGACCGACATCAAAGGCTCGGCGATAGCGGCTACCACTCCCCTGCCCCAGTTCGACGCCGTGGAGTGGACACTCGAAAACAACGTTAAGGTGATCTACAGGAAAGCCGACCATGAAAAGGACAACGTGGCGCTCAACGCCTTCAGCTATGGCGGAACATCCCTGCTCGACGATGACGAGGTGTTGCCGGCCTATCTGCTGTCAACGCTCAGTTCGCTTTACGGGGTAGGCGACTTCGACAATATCTCCCTGCAGAAGATGATGGCGGGCAAGAAGGCCTCCGTCAGTTTCGACCTCTCCGAGACTGCCGAAGTAATTTCCGGAAGCTCCACGCCGAAGGATTTCGAGACAATGATGCAGCTGCTCTACCTGAAGTTTACCGAGCCCCGATTCGACAAGACCGCGCATGACGCTTATATGCAGAGGCTCATCTCATATGTTGAGAACATGGCCAACGATCCCAACAAGATCATGAACGACTCCATATCGCTGATCACCACCGCGTACAGCCCCAGAACGGTGATCCTCAACAGGGAGACACTATCCACGGTCAGCGTCGACGATATAGAAAAAATCTATAGGGACAGGTTCGCGGGAGCCGACGAATTTATCTTCTTCATCGTTGGCAATATAGATGAAGAGACAGTGAAGCCGATGGTAGAGAAATATATCGGTGGCCTGCCCGTAGCGGGACGAATAGAGACGTTTGCCGACAGGAAGACAGGACAACCGAAAGGAAGAGTCGACAAAAACATCGGCCTGGAACTGACAATACCAAAATCTACCGTCTTCATCTCGTTTGAGAACAAAATGGAGTACACCCCCTACAACACCCTTGGTCTCTCCGTTATCAACGGGATACTTGACATAGTCTACACCGAAAAGGTGCGCGAGGAGGAGGGCGGCACCTATGGCGTGCAGGTCTCGGTCACCGGCCGGAAAACCCCCTCCGCCAGGGTCAAAGCACTTATAACATTTGACTGCGATCCCGACAGGGCCGATGAGCTGAAAAAGATTGTTTTTGACCAGCTCAAATATATGGGAAAGAGAGGGCCTTCAGAGGAGAATCTGGAAAAGACGGTGCTCAACCTGCTGAAAAACCGCGAAGAGTCGAAACGGCACAACTCATACTGGACCAATGTGTTGTTAAGGTATTATCAACTGGGGATAAACAGCGATGATCCCAATAATTTCGAAGATATACTGAACGCTTACACGGTAAGAGACATCAAGAAAATCACGAAGAAGAGTTTCAAAAAAGCCGATCTTGTGGATATGACCTTCTCACCGCTGAAGTGATTCAAACTTATATATAACAATATCCAAAAAGTGGCGTTACTTATTTATAGGATTAGCCATTGAAATAACCGGAAAAAATCGGATATTTGGATTAAAATACAATCGCCATATTTTTCGGACAACAATTAATTAAATATCAAGATGGAAGAGGAACAAAAAATCATAGTAGTGCCATGGGATTTCACTGTTGTAGCTGAAAACGCCCTGGCCCATGCGGCAAAAATCAGCAAAATGGTCAATGACGATGTTTGCCTGCTTCACATCGTCGATACGGGCATCAAGCAAGCCGAAGAACTCGAGAAGCTTAACCAGCTGCAACAGATCGCGGCAGATAGAAGCGCCAAATACAATATCACTGTTACCGCCCAGGTGGTAAGAGGCAGCATCTTCACCACCATAGCCGAGTTTGTCAACGAGAACAACGCCAGTTTGGTTATTATGGGAACCCACGGCATAAAAGGTATGCAGAAGCTTACGGGAAGCTGGGCGCTCAAGGTGATAGTCAAATCAAAAGTTCCGTTTATCGTTGTCCAGGATCCACCCGATGATCAGGAGAAATACCACGATATAGTTTTCCCGATCGACTTCCGCAGGGAGAACAAGGAGAAGATACAGACAGCGATAAATATGGGAAAATATTTCGATTCTAAGATGCATATTATCGTCTCGACTGATACCGACCCAAGGCTACTTAGAAACACCAGGGTGAACCTCAACTTCGCCATAAAATATTTCATACAGAACAACGTTCCCTTTGAGATCCACGAACTGCCAAAAGGCAATATGGCCGAACAGTCTATTGAATTTGCCCAGAAAATCAACGCCGATATCATACTGATAATGACCACTAAGAACATATCGTTCGCCGACTTCATCATGGGCGCTTCAGAGCAATATATAATAGCCAACAGCTCAAAGATACCGGTCTGCTGCGTGAACCCCAGAACATCGTTCGCGAAGACAAGCCAGTTTATGGGAGGCTGGTCGGATTAATCCCCGGAAAGAGGCATGTCTATTATAGCGAAAGAGGTTTCCAAACTTTACGGCACGCAAAAGGCGCTCGACTCCGTATCCTTTGAGGTAAGGTCGGGAGAGATAGTCGCTTTCCTCGGACCCAACGGAGCCGGCAAGTCCACCATGATGAAGATCATCACGGGATATATTCCGGCCACCTCCGGAACAGTGTTGGTAAACGGTTTGGATGTGATGACCAACAACCTGGAGATCAAGAAAAAGATAGGATATCTCCCCGAAAACAACCCCCTATATCCCGAGATGTACGTCAGGGAGTACCTAAAATTTGTCGCCTCCATATATAGGGCCAAAAAGATAAAGTGTGTCGGGATAGAGGAGATAATAGAGATCACCGGTCTTAGCGGGGAGAGCAACAAAAAAATCGGCTCCCTCTCCAAAGGATACAGGCAGAGAGTCGGGTTGGCCCAGGCGCTGATACACGATCCCGAGGTGCTTATCCTGGACGAAGCGACAACCGGCCTAGACCCCAACCAAATTGTGGAGATCCGCAACCTAATCCGCGAAGCCGGCAGGGAGAAGACCGTGATGTTGTCGACCCATATCATGCAGGAGGTAGAAGCGATATGCGACAGGATTTTGATAGTTGACAAAGGTCGGATCGTGGCCGACGAAAACAAGGCGGATATCTACGGCAAGATCAAGAAAAACCGTCAAATAGTCACCGTAGAATTCAATAAGGATCCCCAAGAGGCCGAGTTAAGGGCGGCAACAAGAGCCGATACCGTCACAAGAGAGGCCCCGGGCAAGTGGCGGCTTGAATCCGATAGCCCCGAAGACATACGTCCCCTTATTTTCGCTTTCGCCGTTGCCAACAACCTTACCGTCCTCTCCCTCAGCAAAGAGGAGGCCAACCTTGAAGAGGTGTTCAGGGAGTTGACAAAATAAAACAATCTTCGCTTTGCCCCGAAAAAAGACGTTCAATCTCTTCCCAACATCAGGAATCAGGTTTTAAAATGTTAAATTTGAAAATGGCTATAGGGAAGTTTTTGTGGTTTTTGCTGAAGTTTTTAAATTAAAACCAAATATATTTTATAAATCAAAACTTAAAATGTGCGCTGTTCGTAAAAAAAAACCTAGAAATATGTATGATGTCATTGAAATTAATTCTAAAAATGCTTCTACATATTATAACAGAGGAAACACGAAAATATACTTGGAAGACTATCGGGGCGCAATTGAGGATTACTCCAAAGCTATTGAAATTAACCCTGAATATGCTTCTGCGTATAATAACAGAGGAAATGCGAAACGTGACTTAAAAGACTATCAGGGAGCTATCGAGGATTATTCCAAGGCTATTGAAATTGACCCCGAAAATGCTTTCGCATATTGTGACAGAGGAAGCGCGAAACGTGAATTAAATGACTATAATGGCGCCATTGAGGATTGTTCCAGGGCCATTGAAATCGACCCTGAATATACTCTTGCGTATTGTAACAGAGGAATGGCGAAAAGGAAAATTGGAGATTTTGAAGGTGCTAACCAAGATATGAATATGTACAACTATCTACATGATGCCTAGATAATGTGGCTCTTGGAGTAAGATTCGCAAAAACCGTTCAACAAACTGATTGGTTATATTTGTTGGAAAAAGAATAAAAGAAATAAAAAAACAGAGTCCGAAACGATTAGACCACTTTATTATGATTATACCAATAACGAAATTGAGAGACTTCTACAATCTAATGAGAATTTTCAGTATAAATACTCACATCAAGATACTTAAGGATTTTAATCGAGGTGAAAATTATAAAAAATTGATTGAAATTTTTAATGATAGTAAAAAGCATTTCGAAAAATACTGTTGTTCTGATAAATTCACAATTGAAGATGAAAATAAAAGAAAACCCTTACCTATAAGTCCTATTGGGATAAAGAAAACAAATGATTTGGTCGCTATCTTGAAGAATAATGACCTAAATATTGTAAACAACAATAAAAATCTGAGTTTTCAATATTTAGCACGCGAGGTTAGTCCATTAAGAACAACGGGGAATGCCAAATTTGAATCTGGACAATCGGGACGTTCTTCGGGAACTGGAGGTCTTGATTTTATTGGGTGGAATGTTAATAATAATATTCCCATTCTGGGGGAAATAAAAGTCAATAGTGATGAAAATCCATTTTTTGCTCTAATTCAATTACTGACATACCTTTCAGAATTAGTTACGCCAAATCAAATTAATAGGATAAATAAAACAGGTTTATTTGCTAATCATATTTCCGAGCCTGTTTTTTATCTTTATATTATACTTTCTAATTACAATTATAATTCAAAACCAAGGACAAGAATACTACAGGAAACTATTGTATTAGCAAATAAACTAAAAAAAGAAATCGACGAAATATTTGAAATATCTATACTAGAGATTAATGAGCCTAATGGATTAATAAATGAAGTTAACAATCTATAGAGGTACAAATGAAATAGGTGGTATTTGCATTGAAATTCAATCTGGTAAAAGCAAAATCCTTTTGGACTTTGGTATGCCATTAGTGAATAAATCTGGTGACAGTTTTAATTTCAAGCAATACGAAAGTTTATCGGTTAACGAGCTTATTAAAAATGGAGTTTTACCAAATATTGCGAATGCTTATTCAGAAAACACTGATATTTCGGGGGTTCTGATTTCTCATCCACATGGCGACCACTATGGATTAATGCAGTTTTTAAATAAAGATATTCCTGTATTTTTAGGTAAGGCTACACATGAAATATTAAAACTGAACAATATTTTTCTATATCAAAAAAATAAAATTGAAAACCCGATCTATTTTGAGAAAAATAAACCTTTTCAAATCGGTGAATTTAATATTACCGCATTCTGGAATGACCATTCCGCTTTCGATTCATATTCGTTTCTAATTGAAGCTGACGGGAAAAGTATTTTTTATTCGGGCGATTTTAGGGGACACGGCAGAAAAGCAAACGTTTACAAATGGTTTACCCACAATGCCCCGAAAAATGTTGACTGTTTATTGATTGAAGGAACGACAATCGGTAGAGCAACAAATAGGTTTAAAACAGAAAATAAGATAGAACAGGAACTCACAGAAATATTCAGAAAATCGGACTGTATCAACTACATATATACATCAAGCCAGAATATTGACAGAATTGTTTCGCTTTATAAAGCTTGTTTAAAATCAGGAAAGACATTTGTAGTTGATGTTTATACGGCAAATGTTTTAAATATTCTGTCTGAATTCGCAAAATTACCTACACCCCTAAAAGGTTATGCGCAAATAAAAGTTTTATTCCCGAACCGAATAACAAATGAGTTATTTGAACGTGGACTTGGAGAATTGGCGAATAAATTTTCAAAGAGTAAAATTACAAAAGATGAGATTTCCAAAAATCCATCGGATTTTGTTATCATAGTCCGACCTTCAATGAAAAATGATTTGAAGAAAATAACCACTGATAAAGGGAACCTGATTTACTCGATGTGGGAAGGGTATAAAGAACAATCGTCTACAAAAGACTTTTTGGATTGGTTAACTTCAAAGAATTTCGCGATCATTGATATCCATACCAGTGGACATGCAGATATTGAAACTTTAAAAAAATTTGCGGATTCGATTAATCCCAAAACCATAATCCCAATCCATACTTTTAACAAACAGGACTATAAAACTATATTTACACAGCCGATTATAGAAATTGATGATAACCAGACAATTGAAATATAGCCAATGTTAAACAACTTAAATTCAGATTTATGACTGTAATAGTCTAAAAAATTTGAGCAGAAATTTGATAACCATATAATTTTTGTCACCATAGAAACAACCAAAAGAAAATTTACCGCCGCCTTCAAAGCCAAGGTCGCCATAAAGACTATGAAAATTTAAGTCGCTCCCACGGTAAGGTTTTCGAAAGCCATTCAACAAACTAATTGGTTATACCTATCGGAAAACGAATTAAAAAGATCAAGAAAAAAAGTGTACAAAGAAATTAGACATATTCACTGTTGTGTGTAAGTTAATCTAAAACCGATGAAAAAATATTTTCTACTTATTGTCCTTATCGCGGTCTCTAATCCAAATTACGCCCAAACAAAAAATGAGATCGCGGCTTTTTATGGTATGTCAGCAGGTTCCGCGAAATATTGTGTTTTAAGAAGCGGCAATCTTGATGGAGCGGGCTCCGGTTCCCTGAAATTGGGTTATTCCTTAAGCCTAAGATACATTACCGGCATAGAGAACCATAACAAAATGAGTATTGAAACCGGAGTTGACTTTTTAACCGGAAAATTGGAAATTACGCCC
>DUOU01000152.1 GCA_012838685.1 Bacteroidota bacterium
CGCGATTAAGGCTATACTGTTCCCATTAAATTGTCGATTTCAATCTTTACCCGAAAAAGAGTAATTTCGCAAATTGAAAAAGAGTAAAATGTTCCCTTCAAACAAGAAAAAGATTATCAATGATCCTGTATATGGGTTTATTTCTCTGCCCGGCGGGATTATATACGACCTCATAGAGCATCCCTGGTTCCAGAGATTAAGAAATATACGTCAGCTTGGCATGGCGTACTATGTCTACCCGGGCGCGACACATACACGTTTCCAACACTCCTTGGGGGCACTCCATCTTACCAAACTCGCTATTGGTACGCTACGGAACAAGGGGGTTGAAATCACGCCTGAAGAGGAGGAGGCGACCTGCATAGCTATCCTTCTGCACGATTTGGGACATGGGCCCTTTTCACACGCAATGGAGGAAATTATAGTCAATGGGGTTAAACACGAAGAACTTAGTCTTTTGTTGATGAGACTGTTGAACGAACAGTTTAACGGTAAGTTGGATCTGGCGATCGATATATTCACAAATAACTATTCCAGGAAATTTTTTCACGAACTTGTGTCGGGACAGATAGATATGGATCGCATGGATTATCTCCGGAGGGATAGCTTCTTCACCGGGGTCATCGAAGGTTCAGTGGGATCCGACAGGATAATAAACATGCTGAACGTGGTTGATGACACCCTCGTAATCGAAGAAAAGGGGATATACTCCATAGAAAAATTCCTTATAGCTCGCCGATTGATGTATTGGCAGGTTTATATGCACAAAACGGTCATGGTTGCCGAAAATATTTTGACATCGATGTTTAACAGGGCTAAGGAACTTGTCTTCAGATCCGTAAATCTATTCTCCACGCCACATTTGTCGTTTTTCATGGAAAGAGATTTTTCTCTTACCAATATCCATTTGGCCGACAATGATTTGAAAGAAAATATAGCCAACAATTTTGTAGCTTTGAACGATAGTGATATATTGGTCGCCGCTAAATACTGGTCTGTTCACGACGACAAAATATTGTCAGACTTATCTTCCAGATTGTTAAAACGCGAATTGTTCGCGATAGAACTGCAGAATTTCCCGTTTGAAGACAATAAAGTGGAGACTATAGAAAAAATGGTATTGAATTCCAAAAAAATAGATGTGGCGGATATTGACTATTATGTCTCCACAGGAGAGGTATATAACCGTATATATTCCCCTGAAGTTCCCGATATTAAAATCCTGGCCAAAAATGGAGAGGTTAATTCCATACTGGCGGTTTCAGATATGTTCGATTTCAATACTTTAAGACTAAAAAAGAGCAAAAACTTCATATGCTACCCCAAAGAGTGCAGATTAAACTAATAATATGGAATTTACAGCAGCAGTTATCGCCGGCTTTCTCCAGGGGGAGATTGTTGGCAATCCGGAGACAAAAGTAAACACTATCGCCAAAATTGAGGAGGGACATCCCGGAGCCCTCTCATTCCTCGCCAACCCAAAATATGAACATCATATTTACGAGACAGGGTCGTCTATAGTCCTTGTCAATAAATCGTTTGTGCCAACTTCGGCCGTTAAAGCGACAATGATAAGAGTTGACGATGCCTACAAAGCATTTGCCTCTCTGTTACTGCTGGTAGAGCAATCCAAGCCCAAGAAAAAAGGTATCCACCCAACGGCGATCATAGAACCCAGCGCGAAGATTGGCGACAACCCCTATATTGGAGCATATACATATATTGGCGAGAATGTTGTTATTGGAAAAAACGCATCCATTTATCCCCAGGTTTTCATAGGCGACAACGTCAGGATATCCGATGATTGCACGCTGTTTTCGGGTGTGAAGGTCTACTCCGATACCGTTATGGGGAACAAATGCACGATACATGCCGGCACGGTAATCGGCGCCGATGGCTTCGGCTTCGCCCCCCAGAGCCAAGATGAATTCATAAAAATCCCTCAACTGGGCAACGTGATAATTGAAGACCACGTGGAGATAGGCGCTAACAGTACGATCGACAGGGCTACCATGGGATCCACAATAATTCGTAAAGGGGTCAAACTTGACAATCTGATACAGGTGGGCCACAATGTGGAGATAGGCGAAAATACGGTTATAGCGGCACAGTCCGGTGTCTCCGGATCGACAAAAATCGGGAAAAACTGCATGATAGGCGGACAGGTTGGCTTTGCCGGACATCTAAAAGTTGCCGATGGCACGAAGATTGGCGCCCAATCTGGTATTCCGGGCGACGTAAAAAATGAGAACAGCGTGATTATCGGCTATCCCGCTATAGACCTCAAACAGTTCATGCGCTCATCGGTGCTGTTCAAAAGACTACCGGACATGAGCCAAAAGATTGACACCCTGGAAAAGAAATTGAAGGAGATAACAGGCGATAAACCGACAAAACAGACAACTTAAGCCTGTTGCGTACAAAAGATTGTTGTTTGGTTCGGTTTTTAATATTAATTTGCACAATAATTATAACAAAAAATATATATGAGCGAAAAACAGAGGACACTGGCAAAAGAGGTGAAACTAAGCGGAAAAGGACTCCACACCGGAGTAAAAGTAAACTTAACCTTCAAACCAGCACCCGCGAACCATGGATATAAATTTTGCAGGACCGATCTGCCGGAACGGCCAATAATCGATGCGCTGGCGGAAAACGTAACAGATACATCCAGAGGCACTACCCTTACACAGAACGGGGTTTCTGTATCCACAATAGAACACGTCCTCGCCGCTCTTTACGGATTGAGAGTTGACAATGCCCTGATAGAGATTGACGGACCCGAGGCACCCATAATGGGGGGAGCGGCCTTAGCTTTCGTTGAAGCCATAAAAAAAGCCGGAATAGTGGATCTCCCTGAAAAAAGAAAATATTTTACCGTTACGGAGAAAATTACGTTTTCAGATGAAGAACATGGAGTGGATCTTATAGTTTATCCTGATGATCATTTCAGTATCAATGTACTAATAGACTACAACTCAAAAGTTCTGGGGAACCAATATGCCATTCTGGATTCCATTGATGATTTTGAGACAGAAATATGCGATAGCCGTACTTTCGTCTTTTTTCACGAGATGGAGCCGCTTTTCAAAATGGGACTTATCAAGGGAGGAGATCTCGACAATGCCATTGTCATACTTGAACAGGAGGTTCCCCAGGAGGAACTGGATAGGGTGGCCAAGTTGCTCAACCGTCCCGGCATCAAATCCCATACCGCCGGTATACTCAACAACACAAAATTAAGGTATCCCAATGAACCGGCACGCCATAAATTGCTCGATATAGTGGGTGATCTCGCCCTGGTGGGAATGCCGATAAAAGGAAAAGTGGTGGCGACACGGCCAGGACACTACGCGAACACAAGATTGGCGAAGATAATGCGGCAGGAGATGAAAAAACAGAAGTCGAAACTGAACATCCCAGTTTACGATCCCAATAAGGCTCCTGTCTACACTATTGAGGATATCAAGAAAATACTCCCCCACAGAGCACCTTTCCTGCTCGTTGACAAGATTATAGATATACAGGAGACCCAGGTTACCGGTATTAAAAACGTTACCTTTAACGAACCTTTCTTCCAGGGCCATTTCCCTGATGAACCCATCATGCCGGGCGTACTGCTCATAGAGGCTCTCGCCCAATGTGGCGGTATACTGGCGCTGAGAGATGTTGACGAACCCGAAAGATATTCCACATATTTCCTGAAAATTGATAACCTCAAATTCAAACAAAAAGTGGTGCCGGGCGATACCGTGATCCTGAAACTTGAGTTAATAGAGGTGATGAGGCGGGGAATGGTCAGCATGTACGGCCAGGCCTTTGTTGGTAACACACTTGTTGTTGAAGGAGAGATGTTGGCGCAAGTAATAAAAAACAAATAAACAGATGATATCCAGTTTAGCTTATGTCCATCCCAACGCCATATTGGGTGAAAATGTTACAGTTGAACCTTTTGCTTTCATCGATGATAATGTAGTTATAGATGACAACACTTGGGTTGGTCCCAATTCTACCATAATGTACGGGGCAAGGATAGGCAAAGAGTGCCGTATATTCCCTTCGGCCGTAGTTTCCGCTATACCACAGGATCTGAAGTTCAACGGCGAAGAGACAACCGCCGAGATAGGCGACCGTACCACGATAAGGGAGGGAACCACTGTCAACCGCGGAACATCATCTACCGGAAAGACAGTAGTCGGCTCCGATTGCCTGCTTATGGCCTATTCACATGTGGCGCATGACTGTATTTTAGGCAACAATGTGATTATAGGAAATACAACGGGACTGGCAGGGGAAGTTAAGGTGGCCGACTGGGCCATAATAAGCGGAGGCTCATTGGTTCACCAGTTTGTCCGCATAGGCGCCCACGTGATGGCGGGCGGCGGGGCCCGTATCCGAATTGACGTTCCACCATATGTATTGGCCGACAGGGAACCGTTATCATATATGGGTGTCAACAAAATAGGCCTCTCCAGAAGAGGATTTGATCAGGAGAAAATAAATGAAATCCATGAGATCTACAGGGTTATTTACCTGAGCAAAAAGAATCTGACCCAAGCTTTGGAAACCGTAAAAAATGAGTTTGAGCCATCCAGGGAAAGAGATCATATAATAGACTTCTTTAACAGCTCTGAAAGAGGAGTCATAAGAGCCAGAGTATAAATGGGAACCGTACCAAGATTCGGCGAAAACGGCCTTGTTGCCAGAATAACCAAAGAGTTCAGGACCCAAAACCCCTCAACTGTCAAAGGTATAGGCAACGACTCCTCCGTGATCAACAACATAGACAGATTAACTTTGGTATCAACCGATATGCTCCTTGAGGGCATTCATTTTGATTTAACCTATTTCCCTCTGAAACATCTGGGTTATAAATGCGTTATCCGCGCAATATCCGATATATATGCCATGAACGGAAACCCAAACCAGCTACTGGTGGGAATAGGGGCCAGCAGCAGGTTCCAGGCCGAGGCTATTGAGGAGATCTATGTAGGGATAAAGCTGGGATGCGAAAAATATGGCGTTGACCTTGTTGGTGGCGATATAACCGGATCTCTCACGGGACTCGCGATAACGGTAACCGCCGTTGGTTCGGTAGAAAATGAGTCGCTGGTAACCCGCGAAGGCGCCCGGGTCAATGATCTTATTTGCGTTACCGGTGACCTTGGAGGAGCTTACATAGGACTCCAGATTTTGGAGCGAGAGAAAAAAATATTCGAAAAAAACAGTGGGATCCAACCCGACCTTTCGGGGAGCGACTACGTCTTAAGAAGACAGCTAAAGCCCGAAATTCCGCTTGATATCCTGGGAAAATTGAAAGATAAGGATATCCTGCCCACAGCGATGATTGACCTCACAAACGGTCTGGCTACCGATCTGATGCAACTTTGCGGCGCATCCGGGGTAGGATGCAAAATATTTCCGGATAGAATACCTATCGACTCCGAAACCTCACGGTTTGCGGAAGATTTTCATATTGAGCCGTTAATTCCGGCTCTCAACGGAGGCGATGATTTTGAAATGCTCTTTACCGTTCCGGTGACCATGCACGAAAAATTATCCGGAATAAAGGGTGTGTCGATAATAGGCCATATCACGGAAAAAGAAGAGGGTTTGAGAATCGTGGGCGACGACGGAACCAACGTTGAGCTGGACGCTCCGGGCTGGTAATGGTGAATGTTCTTTATATTGATTGATTTTTATTCCCTTTTGAATTCAGTTTATTTTTATTAACTTTGGAATCTTACTTTTTTTATAAAACTAATTTCATCCAAGGTTATGAGTTCAAAATTATCAAGAAAAAAATTTTTAAAAGTTTCGGCCCTAGGGGCAACAGGTGCCGCTTTTACGATCAATCCCCTGATGGCGGCCACAAATCCGGCAGTACAGGGTAGCGCCAGAAAAACAGCCGCCAGCGATATGGTCAATATCGCGTTGATCGGTTGCGGCGCACAGGGTCCTGGTGTTGCCAGAAGTTTCATGGCTCTTGAAGATGTGCGTTGCGTCGCGGGTTGCGATGTTTACGCTCTTAAAAGAGATAAATTCACCCAAACGGTGAGCGATTACTATTCCGAAAGGAAAGTGAACAACAAAGGATTCAAAATGTACGAACATTTTGAGGATCTTATGTTGAACAAGGATGTGGACGCTGTTGTTATAGCTACACCCGACCATTGGCACGCACTTATAGGTGTCGCCGCTTGCCAGGCGGGAAAAGACATTTTTGTTGAAAAACCAATGGCTTTCACCGTTTACGAAGGCCAACAACTGGTTAAAGCTGTCCGCAAATACGGTCGTGTTATGCAGACAGGCAGTATGCAGCGTTCCATGCCTACATTCGAGCATATGGCCAAGATAGCCCGCTCGGGCGTTATGGGCAAAATCAAAACTATCTACGCTCCTGTTGGCGATCCTCCCCATGAGATCGACTATGAGGAACAACCTGTTCCCGCAGGCCTGAACTGGGACAAATGGCTCGGTCCACTGTCAACCAAGTACTATTACAACGAGGAACTCTGCCCGACCGGTGGCGGCTGGGGCGGTTGGCGTTGGCATAAAGGTCTTGGCGGTGGTTACACTACCGACTGGGGCGCACATATGTTCGACTGCGCACAGTGGGCTTTAGGTAAGGATGGTTCCGGTCCTGTTACGATTATTCCACCAGAGGAGAGTCCATATAATAGTTTGACTTATGTATATGACAACGGTGTCGAAATGATTCAGCACTATGATCCATGGGATGGAAACCGCGGTAACAGTGTCAAAATTATCGGTGAAAACGGATGGATATTCGCTTCGCGGGGCGCATACTATTGCTCCGATCCGGCATGGTCCAGGACAGGACAGGATGATACCGTTCTCCCCGCTGCCCGCGTTGACTCATACGCCGGTTTGACTGAAGAGGAGAGAGCCGCCGCTACCCAAGCGGTTAATGCTTTAAGGGCAGCACAAGGAACATCAGGTGGCGCTCAGGGAGGCCCTGGAGGTCCGGGAGGCCCTGGAGGCCCTGGAGGTCCAGGAGGTCCAGGAGCACCGGGAGGCCCGGGAGGTTTCGTAGCCGGCGTTGGCCGCGACGGAATGGAGATCAACCAGAAACATTACCGTTCATTCATCGATGGTATCAAGACCCGCACAGATCCCAACACTCCGGTTGAAGTAGGTCAAAGTTCATCGGTTCTCTGCAACATCGGTAACATCGCTTACGATCTCAAGAGAACACTGCATTGGAATCCTATAACAGATCAGTTCATTGGCGATGATGAGGCGAACAACCACAGCATCATGAACTACAAGATGAGAGCTCCTTATCAGATCGACGTGATCTAAAATACCAAACTTTAAATCTAAAAGAGGGTGCCACAAAAGGTGCCCTCTTTATTTTTTATGCTTCATCGTTCAGGAATAACCTATTACTGCCCCTTTAAGATATTATTCATCGCAAACAGCGTTTCGGGCCTTATCTTTTTTTAGTTTTGAAAAATCCCTCCCCGGCATAAACCAAAAACAGAAAGCATAACTGTTATTCAAGTATTACTGTCCTTCCTTTGGGATATTTTACCGAATAGGTAAAGGTAACTGACTTCGACTCTTGTGGCTTCAGGGAGAGTTCCCATGTGACTTCGCCCGTGGCCGGGTCTACTTTACCTCCGGAAATATCAACCGCTTCGACCGTGATATCACTCGAAGTGGATATAGGGAGCTGGTCTTTTACCTTTATACCGATAGTCGTGGATTTATTGTTTCTAACCGTGACAACAAAAGAGTAGACGTCAGTTTTATTCGCTCCTATTACCCTTTTGGAAGAATAATCCTTCCGCTTCTCTCTGGAGACGGTTATCCCGTTATCTACCCCCAGCGATAATACGAGCGTATCTTCAACACTACCAGCGTTCAGCGTGGAGTTCCCCACATAGCCGTTGTCGAAATATATTGCGGCCTCTCCGCTACGAAATCCCTGATCGCCCCAACCGGCAACCTCTCCCGTAAGGTACGCGCATGCGGAGAGCTTCGGAACGGTTACATATTTATATAGGGCTTCCATCTCGCTTTTCTGTATCTCAACAGTCTGGGTCTTCCCGTCGGACAATACCGTATAAGGTACACTTATATCGAAGTTCATGGCGGTGACAGCTTCGCTTCGGGAAACCAGATCGGAGGAGGAGAGAGCATCATATTCAATATTGGAATTTTCAACAACCATCTCATCCATTGCCATCGCGGTCATGGGAACCGCACCTTTGGCTCTTGCCATCCCGCTTACCGGCCCGGGATAATAAAAATCGACATACCACGGGTACAAATTGGGAACGTCGCCCGATACCCACGGTGTCGCGTTCGAAAGCGATATCAAAACATTGTTCCAGTCCATTCCCGTGCTCTGATAAATGTTTGCTTTATAGACAACCTCCAACGGTTTATCAATATCGTCCACCCTGATATCATAGGAAGGATACCAGCCCGCGTTCAAGACGACATAGGAAAAGTTCAAGCGTCCGTTTACCGCCCCGCCGGCGGAGACCGTAACAGTAATCTCGCCTGTAGGGAGATTATCCTTGGCCGTTACCTCGTTTATCTGCCTCTTCAAGGCTTCAGCCTGCTGCCGCAGCTCATTTATTGACCTGTTTTTGCCGATAATATCCATCGTAATATCCTCAATGCTCGAAGCATAATATGCCATCATGCTTTTAAACTGTTCTATGGAGAAGCTGGTATTGCCCGACATTACCGCACGGTTTGCTTCCAAAAAAGCTCTCTTTTCATCAAGAACGTTCACAGCGGCGTTGCCCTCCTCTATCTTCTCCTCCAAAACCCTTAACTGATCCTTCAGCGATTTAACGGCCGGACTATCTGTTCCCTCGCGCAAATGGTTGATCTGCCGGGTAACTGACATGATGATAAACTCTCCCGCACCATTTACCTTAATGGTATTAAAATCGATATAAGGAGATAGTCCCGTCAGCTTAAAAACCGTGGTTCCGGGAGGAACTGCCACGGTAGCCTCCTGTTCAATCAATGCCCTGTCGGAAAAAACCGTCACTTTTTTGATGGTACCCACAACCTCTCGCTCGTTAGCCATGGCGAAGGGGGTGGAGAAAAAACAGATAACAACTATTGATACAAAAAATTTCTTCATCCCAATAAATTTTTTTCTAATAATATATTTTCATAATGACGCGAAAATTGTATCAAATATAATACCAATAATTCCAATATATTAATGCCATTGACTATCTTATTGATATTCTGTGTTTTACCCGTTAGTGTGGGCTGGTTTATTAAAATGTGAATAACTCCGACATAAAATGTTAATAAAGTTGGATGAATTATGCGTATGATAAAAAAGGCATGATGTAACTTAGCGAATACCTTCTAAAAAGCCTGAATAGAAGGCTAAAATCATTAATACCAGAATAATAACAATAATTATGTCAGACTTATTTGTCCAAGATGTTTTCGTTACGACGGGAGAAACCAAAAAAGAAACAAAAGATAAACACACACCCGGAGAAAAATTTGAGATGAACTTGGAAAGGAAAACTTATTCGTACGAAGAGGCGAAAAAGGCCAGCATTGAATATTTCAAAGGAGATGAACTGGCGGCAAAAGTATGGACAAACAAGTACGCCCTGAAAGACTCATTTGGAAATCTGTATGAAAAGAGCCCTGACGATATGCACCGTCGTTTAGCCAGGGAGATTCATCGCATTGAGTTAAATTACAGCAATCCACTTCCCGAGGATTTGATATATAGTGTTTTAAAGGATTTCAAATATATCGTTCCCCAGGGAGGACCTATGTCGGGTATCGGTAACGAATACCAGATAGCCTCCCTGTCAAACTGCTTTGTAGTGGGCAACGAAGGTAACTCCG
Source organism: Bacteroidota bacterium (assembly GCA_012838685.1). Lineage (GTDB taxonomy): Bacteria > Bacteroidota > Bacteroidia > Bacteroidales > VadinHA17 > LD21. The sequence goes on from DUOU01000152.1 coordinate 9,871, forward strand.
ACTCCTACGGGGGCATCATGAAAATAGACCAGGAACAGGTTCAGCTGATGAAAAGACGCGGAGGGGTTGGACACGACTTGTCGCATATCCGTCCAAAGGGCACTCCTGTGCTGAATAGCGCGCTGACATCAACGGGAGTTGTTCCCTTCATGGAACGTTACAGCAACTCCACAAGAGAGGTGGCCCAGGATGGACGCCGCGGAGCCTTGATGCTCTCTATCTCGATCAAGCACCCCGACTCCGGCTCATTCATTGATGCTAAGATGGAGAGCGGAAAAGTTACCGGTGCCAATGTTTCGGTCAAGATAACCGATGAATTTATGAAAGCTGTGGAAAATAATGCGACCTTCCGTCAACAATACCCCATAAATTCATCCAATCCCAAGTTTGTCAATGATATAGAGGCTTCCAAACTGTGGGACAAGATAATCCATAACGCCTGGAAATCGGCTGAACCGGGCGTGCTGTTCTGGGATACCATAATCCGCGAGAGTATTCCCGATTGTTACGCGGATCTCGGTTACGCCACCGTATCAACAAACCCCTGCGGGGAGATTCCCCTCTGCCCGTACGACAGTTGTCGGCTCATTGCGATGAATCTCTTCAGTTACGTCAATAACCCGTTCACTCCGGAAGCAGAATTCGACACTGAACTGTTCAAAAACCATGTCGGTTTGGCCCAAAGAATAATGGACGACATTATCGACCTTGAACTTGAGAAAATTGATGCGATAATCAATAAGATCAACTCCGATCCTGAACCGGAAGAGCTGAAGATGGTGGAAAGAAACCTATGGCTCAACATCCGCAAAAAGGCCAAAGAGGGAAGGAGAACCGGAATCGGCATAACCGCTGAAGGCGATATGTTGGCGGCTATGGGACTCCGATACGGCACAGAAGAGGCTACAGAATTTTCCGTGGATATTCACAAAACACTCGCTCTTGAAGCTTACAGATCATCAGTTTACCTCGCCAAAGAGAGGGGAGCGTTCGCGATATATGACTCTGAAAGGGAGAAAAACAACCCCTTCATACAGCGAATACGAGAGGCCGATCCTGTACTCTATTCCAATATGGAGAAGTACGGCAGAAGAAACATCGCTCTACTGACCATAGCCCCAACCGGCACAACGAGTATGATGACCCAGACAACATCGGGCATCGAACCTGTTTTCGCTGTTTATTACAATCGCCGACGTAAGGTCAATCCGAACGACAAAAATGTCAAGGTAACTTTTACCGATGAGGTGGGCGATTCATGGGAAGAGTTCAAAGTGTTCCACCATAAGTTCATAGACTGGCTTGAGATTAATGGATACGATCCGGAAGCTGTGCAACAGATGGATGATACCAAACTGGAAAAGATTATCGCCAAATCACCCTACTATAAGGCTACGGCCAACGACATAGACTGGGTCAACAAAGTTAAAATGCAAGGTCTGATCCAGAAATGGGTCGACCACTCCATAAGCGTTACCATCAACCTGCCAAACAATGTTAAAGAGGAGCTGGTGAGCGAACTTTACCGAACCGCGTGGAAGTCGGGTTGCAAGGGCGTTACAGTATACCGCGACGGTTCCCGTAGCGGTGTTTTGGTCACAAAAAAAGCAGCGGCGCCTAAACCGGAAGCTACGGTAAAAAGGCCCAAAACACTGGAATGCGATGTGATCCGTTTCAACATCAACGAGGAGAAGTGGATCGCTTTCGTGGGGCTAAGGAACAAACAACCTTATGAGATTTTTACCGGTATCGCGGATGAGGAGGTATTCCCCATACCGAAAAGCATCAACAAAGGTAGGATCATCAAGACAAAGTCTGAAGAGGGAGAGAAAAGATACGACTTCCAGTATACCGACAGGTACGGATACAGAAAAACAATAGAAGGACTCTCCCATATGTTCAACTCGGAGTTCTGGAACTACGCCAAACTGATATCAGGCGTTCTGCGCCACGGTATGCCAATATCCAACGTTGTGGCGTTAGTTCAGTCGCTTAACCTTGACAGTGAAAGCATCAACAACTGGAAAAACGGTGTCGAAAGGGCCCTGAAAAGATATATACCCGATGGTACCAAAGTAAAAGGCGAATGCGATAAATGCGAATCTACTGACCACCTGGTTTACGAAGAGGGCTGCCTAATTTGCAAAAACTGTGGCCACTCCAAATGCGGAAGTTGACAATACACTACCAACTAACCTATCGAAACCCCCGAACAATCCATTAACTATTGTTCGGGGATTTTCAATTTCAGTGTTGGTTTGTTCCCTATTTAATCGCTCTTAACTGTCGTCCAATCTTTTCAAGGGCATCTACTGCCCTGTCTATCTGTTCCCTGGTATGGGCAGCGGAAAGTTGCACTCTTATCCTCGCCTCTCCTTTGGGCACTACCGGATAACAGAATCCGGAAACATAGATACCCTCTTCCAGCAATTTGGCCGCGAACTCCCGCGACAATCGGGCATCGTACAACATAACGGCGCAAATAGCGGATCTTGTGGGTTTAATATCGAATCCCAAGCTCGTCACTCTTATTATAAAATGTTCAGTGTTGCCTCTCAGTTTATCCTGCAAAACATTCGATGTTGTCACGATATCCAGGGCTTTGATACCCGCGGCAGCGACAATCGGGGGTATCGAGTTGGAGAATAGATATGGCCTGGATCGTTGGCGCAGTATCTCAATGATCTCCTTGCGACCGGTTGTGAACCCGCCCATCGCGCCGCCAAAAGATTTGCCCAGTGTGCCGGTCATGATCTCCACATCTCCCATCACTCCGAAAAACTCGGTAATACCCCTACCAGTGCTTCCAACCATACCTGCCGAATGGGATTCGTCTACCATCACCATTGCGTTATACTTTCCGGCCAGCGCCATTATCCCCCGTAATGGCGCCACATTTCCATCCATAGAGAAGACACCATCGGTAACTATCAGCCTGTTGCGCTGCTTTTGTGCCTTCTTCAGTTGTGCTTCGAGATCAGACATATCCGCATTCTCGTACCTGTACTTCACCGCCTTGCATAACCTGATCCCATCAACTATCGATGCATTGTTCAACTTATCGGATATGATGGCATCCTTTTCGCTCAACAACGATTCAAAAACACCCCCGTTGGCGTCGAAACAGGTAGCGTAAAGAATGGTATCCTCGGTATTGAAAAAACTGGCAATCTTATCTTCCAGCTTCTTGTGGAGATTGGTAGTGCCGCAGACAGACCGAACGGACGACATCCCATAACCGTGAGTGTCAAGTGCCCGCTTGACCGCTCCAATCAACTCAGGACTGTTGGATAGGCCCAGATAATTGTCCGCGCAAAAGTTGAGGACCTTTTTGCCGTCTTCCAATGTCAACTCCGTCCCCTGGGGAGAGACAATGATGCGCTCTTTCCTGTACAGTCCCGCCTCTTCTATTTCAGTCAGGGTTTTGGTGAGCTGTTTCTGAAAATCTTTATACATTTTTCTTTCCGTTTTAAAAATTACAACCGCTCCCTATCAGGTGCTTCCTTGCCTTCTTTCCCCTACTCCACTGTACCGAATCCCCTTGGGAACCCATCATCCCCCAACAAGGCGATGCCGTTAAACGGTTCCAATCTCAACAACAATGGCCCCACCCATGCCGTAATTCGCGAAAGAGGCGTCGCTCCACAGATAGCCGGGAAATTTTTCCTCTATTTCCTTGATTATCTCCCTGCGTAGTATTCCCTCTCCCTGGCCGTGAATAAAAACGATTTTTGTGCCTTTTCTCTTTTTATTGCTCTTCAAAATATGTCTTACCGTCTCCATCTGGTAAACAAGTGCCATCGTGGAATCCATAGATTTATCGGTAGGCCTTAGTTTCTCTATATGAAGATCGATCTCCAACATATTTTTATTCCGGCCTGCCGTTCCGTTAACAACTTTTTGGGGAGAGCCGGCTGTAATTCCCTTTTTTATTGCCGATAGTTTTTGGGTTCCGGAAACCCGACCGTAATCCAGTCCCGGTTTAACCACCACGCACTCCTCTTTCAACACGGAGATCTCGAAGCCGTTATCATCCATAACCACAACAAACCGGGGATCCTTTGGAAATTTTTTGACAATCCCGCCCCCAATATCGTTAATAAACCGGATCCTGTCACCTATCCTCATAACACAGCGATTAATTATAACAAAGTTAATGAAATTAAAGGTTTAATGGCCAAAAGGCAGGTTGGCTGAAGAATAAAACCAGGATAAATTTCATAATTAGTTCAAGATTTGTTTACTACAAGAAAGAGAAACGGGAAAACAAGGATTTTTTGGATTGTTCCAGAGATTGGTCGCGATATGAACGATTTTTCCGATTCTTTCGATCAACAATTATTCTAACTTCGCGGAAAACCGGAAAAATGCTCTCTCCCGAAAAGACCGATTATATCGATATCCATACCCATCAGCAGAAAACCGATCCCGATATTTTCAGTGTACACTGCCTGTTGACGCATCAGATCGGGAGGCCGCACGACTATCCCGGCACCGCCGTTTCTATTGGCGCTCACCCCTGGTTCATAGAAAAGGAGAAATTATTGGCGACCATCGAAGATGTGGCTATCTCGGCTACCGGTTCCAATGTTGTTGCCATCGGTGAAGCGGGACTCGATAAGGTCAAGGGCGCGGAGATGCCGGTACAAATCATCGCTTTCGAGAAACAGGCCATCATTGCCAGCAATCTTTTGAGGCCCCTTATTGTCCACTGTGTAAAGGCATGGGACGAACTGCTCTCTATCCACACCAGCATTAAACCAAGAACGCCCTGGATAATCCACGGCTTCATGGGTAACAAGGAGCAAGCCGGACAACTAATCGACAAAGGAATGTATTTATCTTTGTGGTACAGTTTCGCCTTGGCCGAAAGATCGGCATCACTTATAAAATGGTTGCCGCTGGATAAATTGTTCTTGGAAACCGACAGTTCCGATGCCAATATAAAGGATATATACGCCAAAGTCGCGGGAGACCTTAATATTTCCACTGCCTCGCTCAAATCCAGAATAGTAGAGAACTATGATGAACTAGCTCCAAAGAAATGCCAATGTTGCCAAGGCAAATAAGATCCCAAAAACGAACGACGATGACGAAAAAAAACCTTGCCAATGGAGATGGCGCCACAACAGAACAGGCTTTGGTCATACCCGACTGGCTCTCGCGTTCCGAAATGGTTTTTGGAAAAGATGGGCTGAATAAACTCCGTAATTCCCATGTACTTGTCGTTGGGCTCGGTGGAGTGGGGGCATACGCCGCAGAGATGCTCTGCAGGGCAGGAGTGGGCAAGATGACGATAGCGGACGGCGACACCGTGAACCCAACCAATAAAAACCGTCAGTTACTCGCCCTTGACAGCACCATGGGAAAACCTAAAGTTGAGGTGATGGCGGCCAGGATTAAGGATATCAATCCGGCAATGGAGATAACCCCGTTGAACGAATATATCCGCGACGACAGGATGATCGAGATACTCGATCAGGGATTCGATTACGTGGTGGACGCCATTGACACCCTCTCTCCAAAGATTTACCTTATATATCACACCGTTCGTAGAGAGATACCGCTTGTAAGCTCCATGGGCGCGGGCGGTAAATTTGATCCCCAGCAGGTGAGAGTGGCCGACATCTCCCAAACCGTGAATTGCGGACTTGCCAGGATGCTTCGCAAAAAACTGCATCGTTTGGGGATCAGGGAAGGTTTCACTGCTGTCTACTCCCCGGAAAAGGTCGACAAATCGAAGGTCATCCCCGTAACCGGTGAAACCAACAAAGCTTCGCGGATAGGCACAATCTCCTATATGCCCGCCATATTCGGCTTAACTTGCGCATCGGTGGTGATAAGAGACCTTACACGCAATGTAATCTAAAGACTTTATCTGTTCCCGTACATCGACTCGTAATACTTTTCGTATTCTCCCGAAACTATGTTTTCCAGCCATTCTGTATTCGCGAGATACCAGTCGACCGTCTTCTCCAACCCTTTCCTGAAATCGGGTATAGGTTTCCATCCCGTGGTTACCTGCAATTTTGTCGAGTCTATGGCATATCTTTTATCATGTCCCGGACGGTCCGTAACAAAAGTTATCAGTTTTTCCGAGGTTCCGGGCTGTCTGCCAAGTTTCTCGTCCATAACCCTGCAAAGCAACCTTATCAAATCGATGTTTTTCCATTCGTTGTTCCCGCCAATATTGTAGGTGCTTCCGGATTTTCCGCGATGAAAAATAATGTCGATGGCCTCGGCATGATCCTCAACATACAGCCAGTCGCGGACATTATCACCTTTCCCGTAAATAGGCACCGGTTTGTTGTTTTTAATATTATTGATCGCCAACGGTATCAGCTTCTCGGGAAACTGGTTAGGCCCGTAATTGTTGGAGCAGTTGGTAACAACCACCGGCAATCCGTAAGTATGCCAGTATGCCCTTACCAGATGGTCGCTGCTGGCTTTGGAGGCCGAATAGGGACTCCTGGGATCATACGGACTGGATTCGGTGAAAAGACCATCCTGTCCCAACGACCCGAAAACCTCATCGGTGGAGATGTGATAAAAGAGTTTCCCGTCGAAAGAGTCTTTCCAATGCGCCAAAGCTACGTTGAGAAGGTTGACGGTACCGATAATATTGGTGTATATAAAGGTCTCCGGCGAAGTTATGGAGCGATCGACATGCGACTCCGCCGCCAGGTGTATCACCCCGTCGATCTTATACTTTTCAAAAAGTGCCGCTACCGCTGGTTTGTCCACTATATCGACCTTTTCAAAAAAATAGTTGCCCCTGGATTCGACATCTTTCAGGTTTTCCAGATTCCCGGCATAGGTGAGCTTATCGCAGTTGATAATATCATATTCCGGATATCCGTTAACAAATCTCCTCACCACATGCGAACCTATGAAGCCGGCCCCTCCTGTAATCAAAATTGTTCTTCTAACCATCTTAAAAAATCTAATATATATTTATACGCTATTATCTACTATTTCCCGCCTCTTAGGCTCTTCTCCCACTCCCATGCCGTTTTCATGGCATCATCGACAGTACTTTCGGCCTTCCACCCCAACTCACTGTTGGCCAGGGAGGTATCTGCCCATATTTTCTCGATATCCCCGGATCGGCGTCCGATAATCCTGTATTTGAGCTTCACGCCGCTGACCCGTTGAAACGACTCTATCGCCTCAAATACCGAAACACCCTTGCCGGTACCAATATTGAAAACCTCAAAATTGGTTTTATTTTTGTTGTTAACAAGCCTGTGCAGCGCGGAAACATGAGCCTTGGCGAGGTCAACAACATGGATATAATCGCGGATGCACGATCCATCAGGTGTATCGTAATCATCGCCGTACACCTTCAGTTCCTCCCTAATTCCGATAGCTGTCTGCGTGATAAACGGAACCAGGTTCTCGGGTATGCCCCTCGGAAGTTCGCCTATCAACGCCGATGGATGGGCGCCTATCGGGTTAAAATATCTTAGCGATACAACTTTCAGTTCTTTTACCGCCTCCACGGTATCGGCCAAAATATCCTCGCATATTTTTTTTGTCCTGCCATATGGCGACATCGCCGGCTTCAGTGGAGAGACCTCGGATACCGGCAACTTGTCGGGCTGGCCATAAACCGTGCACGACGAGGAAAAGACAAGTGATTTGATACCGTGTTTTCGTGTCTCCTCCAGCAGGTTCAGAAGGGAAACCAGATTGTTATAATAATAATCGAGCGGTTTTCTTGCCGATTCGCCAACAGACTTGAAAGCGGCGAAATGGATCACGGCATCTATGGAAGATCCCTGCATGGCGAAAAATTTTCCCATAGCCGCTTTATCGCGCATATCAATGATCTCAAGTTGTGGAACCACACCGGTAATATCCCCAATTCGTTGAGCGACTATGGCTTCTGAATTATGCAGGTTGTCTATCAATATTGTCTCGTAACCGTTTTCTATCAACTCGACAACCGTATGCGAACCTATAAAACCTGTTCCCCCGGTAACCAAAACCTTTTTCTTCATTTTACCGATATTTCGGAGCAATGTCTATAACTTGCCAAACCGACAAATACAACCTGAATTACAGGCTCCAATATACGAAATTCTTTATTTTGTTCCTTAAAACTCCTTTTACGTCGACAACTATGCCTTTTTTGGAAAGTCTTTCGGAAAACCATTTCTCGTCCAGTTCCTTGTACTGTTTATGACTAACGGCCAGAATAATAGCATCATATCTGCCCTTAGTCCCGGGTAAAAGCTTGATACCGTATTCGCGATCCACCTCCCCGGCACTGGCCCTGGGATCGATAACGTCCACATCCACGTCGAACTCCTTGAGTTCCTTGATGATATCCACAACCTTGGAATTGCGGATATCAGAAACATCTTCCTTAAATGTGATTCCCATAACCAGTACCCTGGCGCCCTTGTTGTCCATTCCCTGAGCAATAATCTTTTTGACTGTCTGTTTCCCTATATAACGCCCCATACTGTCGTTTATAGCCCTTCCGGAGTCGATCATCTGCGGATGATATCCCAAGGCCTTGGCTTTATAAGATAGGTAATAAGGGTCTACGCCAATACAATGTCCGCCTACCAAACCGGGAGAGAATTTAAGAAAATTCCATTTGGTCGCCGCAGCTTCAATTACCTCAAAAGTATTGATATTCATTCTATTAAAAATAATAGAAAGTTCATTCATAAAGGCTATATTAATGTCTCTCTGAGTGTTTTCAATTATTTTGGCCGCCTCCGCCACCTTAATGGAACTCGCTCTGAATACCCCGGCCGCGATTATCATCTCATATACCTTGGCTATATTCTCGGCCGCCTCGGGATCACAACCACTGGTAACCTTGACAATTGTGGTCAGTGTATGCTGCTTGTCACCCGGATTGATCCTCTCCGGGGAGAAGCCGACCTTAAAATCCTCTCCGCACTTCAGTCCCGAAATTTTCTCGAGGATAGGAATACAATCTTCTTCGGTACAACCGGGATAAACGGTCGATTCGTAAACCACATAATCTCCCCGTTTCAGTATAGTGCCAACGGTTTCAGAAGCCTTGAGAACGGACGTGAGATCGGGTAAGTTATAACTGTTGATGGGTGTTGGTACGGCTATAATATGGAAAGATGCGGAACGCAGAGCCTCAGGATCGCTGGTAAACTCTATGTCGGCTCCCTCAAACTCTTTGGATTCAATTTCGTTGCTTGGGTCTACCCCCTTCTTCATCAATTCAATCCTTTCCTGTTTTGTGTCGAACCCTACAACCCCGATTTTTTTCGCGAATTCCAGGGCAATTGGAAGCCCCACATAACCCAAACCAATAAGTGATAATTTTGTCTCTTTGTTTACCAATCTGTTGTACATCGTTCTATTTTATTGCTTTCAAAAATGGATGATAATCGCCTCTCAACTCCTTGGTTGTCGCGTTTCTGATATCGTAAGCTATCTGTACCGACTCCCGGGCATCTTCGAGCCCGAATCCCCCCTGCCCGTACAGAATATCCTGGTAGGACTTGGTGTGAAGATCGGTGAAGCCATCACTGAACTCAATTTCCTGGCCATCGACCTGAACCGACCTGAAGGTACGCTGTCCCTTTTCTTTGACAATGGATGGGAGATCGTTATAATCCAAACTCAAGAACCACCTTACCCTGGCGTTTTCCAGTTCCAGGAGACCAGAAACCTTCTCTTTTTCCTGTAAATGAACGGTGACCTTTTTAGCAGGACCGAAAATCCAGCTCAACATATCAAAAAAGTGTATGCCTATGTTTGTAGCCACGCCGCCCGACTTCTGTATATCTCCCTTCCAGGAGAAGTAGTACCAGTTACCGCGACTGGTAATATATGTAAGATCCACATCGTATATCTTATCTTTGGGCCCGTTGGCTATTTTTTCCCTCAACTTAATTATTTCGGGATGCAACCGGGTTTGCAGTATCGTTTTTATCTTTCCGCCTGTTTCGTTTTCAATCTCCTTAAGCGCATCTATATTCCACGGATTCAATACGATCGGTTTTTCACAAATAGCGTCGGCCTGATGTCGTAATGCGAATCTTATATGTGAATCGTGCAGATAATTAGGCGAACAGATACTTACATAATCTATTTTGGTGCCTGACCGTTTAAGCTTATCAAAATGGCGGTCGAATCGTTCAAACTCCACAAAAAAGTCGCTTGCCGGAAAATAACTGTCTATTACCCCGACGGAATCGAAAGGATCCAGGCTGGCCAACAGATTGTTTCCCGTCTCTTTTATGGCTCTCAAATGTCGCACCGCCACGAAACCGGCAACGCCTATCAATCCAAAATTTTTTGGTTTCTTCTCCATAACGGCAACTTCAATACTTGTTCACAAAACCATTTCTAAGACGATATCTCTCGCGGCTTTCCGGACAGAAGGCTATTCCCTCCTCATTGAATCTCAACCTATGTCCATATTCGCTCATCCACCCCACATGTCGGGCAGGATTGCCTACAACCAGGGAATAAGGTTTAACATCTTTAGTGACAACGGAACCGGCGCCCACAAAGGCGTAAGGACCGATTATATTGCCGCAAACTATCGTCGCGTTCGCTCCTATTGTCGCCCCCTTTCCCACAATTGTCGCCATATACCTGTTCCTCCTGTTAACAGCGCTCCGGGGATTGATTACATTGGTAAAAACCGCCGAAGGTCCCAGAAAAACATCGTCGCCGCAAATTACTCCCGTATATATGGATACGTTGTTCTGTACTTTGACATTGTCTCCCAAAACAACCTCCGGGGAGATAACCACATTCTGGCCGATATTGCAATTCTTGCCCACAATACTATCGGGCATTATATGGCTGAAATGCCATATTTTGGTACCTTGACCTATTTTGGACCCTTCATCGATTATAGCTGTCTCGTGCGCAAAAAAATCTTTTTCCATAATTTTTTACAAAAAATATTTTAACAAAGTTGCCGCGATATACTCTAACTGCTCTTCATCCATCTCCGGATGTATGGGCAGGGAAAGCACCTCCTTACAAAGTGCCGAAGATACGGGAAAATCGGTTTCATGATACCCCAAATAGCTATAAGCTTTTTGCGAATGCATCGTAACGGGGTAGTAAACCATTGACGGAATGGCCGCATCCTTAAGATATTTTTGGAGAGAATCCCGTTTCCCATCCTTCACCCTGATGGTGTACTGATGAAAAGTATGGGTGGAATATTTTTCTCTCTCAGGAATAATTGCCCCCTTAATTTCCCGAAAAGCGTTGTCGTAAAAGTCCGCGACCTCTTTCCTGGCTCTATTATGTTCCTCAAGATATTTCAGCTTCACGGAGAGTATGGCGGCCTGGAGCGTGTCCAACCGCGAGTTGACCCCAACCTTGTCGTTATAATATTTTACCGTTGAACCGTGGTTGGCGATAGATCGCATCTCTTTTGCCAGTGATTCGTCATTTGTGAGCATAACTCCACCATCACCGCAACAGGAGAGATTTTTCGACGGAAAGAAAGATGTCGTTCCGATATGGCCGATTGTACCCGCCTTTTTGACCGATCCGTTGGCGAACAGATAGTCGGTTCCCATAGCTTGGGCGGCATCTTCTATGATAAACAAATTGTATTCTTCGGCTATCTCCAGCAGATCCTCCATAGGGGCGCACTGGCCGAACAGATGGACAGGAATTATCGCCTTTGTCCTTGGAGTAACGGCCTTGCGAACCGCATCAACGGAAATATTATAATTAAGTGGGTCCACGTCCACAAAAACCGGCTTCAATCCCAGAAGGGCAACAACTTCAGCGGTGGCAATAAAAGTGAAGTTCGTGGTAATCACCTCATCGCCCTCCTTCAATCCCAGTGCCATCAAAGCTATCTGTAAGGCATCTGTTCCGTTACCACACGAAACAACGTGATTAACTCCCAGATATTCTTTCAGTTCACCTTCGAACTTTGCCACTTGGGGACCTTTGATAAACTTTGTGGAAAGTAAAACCTCTTTTATCGCGTTGTCAATCTCACCGCCCATTTTTTCGTATTGAGCTTTCAGATCAACCATCTCAATAGATCTCATATTCATTTGGGTTAAAAGTAACGACGAAGATATATATAAGGGTTTATAGTAACAAATTTCATGGATCGGCCACTATAAAAATGGCATTAGAAATGCTTAATGTTTTTATCACCTGTCCAATGATATTCAAAATTTCCCAACCCGGTCGAACCCGCTCACAAAAATAAAACCTATTAATTATTGTTCCCCGCAAAAAAATTATTATCTTTGTCGCCTCATTGCGGGGTGGAGCAG
>DUOU01000153.1 GCA_012838685.1 Bacteroidota bacterium
TAGTATTAACGTATTAACCAATAAAAGAGAGACCTTCGAGGCGCAAGCATCGTCAGCCTCGAACGGGTAGTATTAACGTATTAACCAATAAAAGAGAGACCTTCGAGGCGCAAGCATCGTCAGCCTCGAACGGGTAGTATTAACGCATTAACCAATAAAAGAGGAACCTTCGAGGCGATAGCATCGTCAGTCTCGAAACGGTCAAGCAATTACGATAATTATCTATTATTACAAAATTGATGGTCCTATTTTTTGTCCTTCTCTTTGTCTTTTGTTTCGTTGAAGACCGAAGTTGCAGTCGCCACGACACTCGCGATATCGGTCAGGTTTGATGGGAGTATCATGGTGTTGTTATGCTTTGCCAGCTTGCCGAATTCGTTCAGGTATTGCTCGGCGATACGAAGGTTCACGGCGTTGAGACCGTTCTCCTCGGATATGGCTTGGGCTATGGCGCGCAGACCGTTGGCGGTGGCGTTGGCAATCTGTTCGATCTCGGAAGCGCGACCGGCCGCTTCGTTGATACGCTTCTGCTTCTCACCTTCCGATTTTTTGATAAGTTCCTGCTTTTCGCCATCAGCCACGTTGATCTTGGCTTGCTTGGTACCTTCAGATTCCGCTATGATAGCCCTCTTCTCCCTTTCGGCCCGCATCTGCTTCTCCATGGCATCTTTGATGCTCTGAGGTGGGGTGATGTTTTTCACCTCGTAGCGGGTCACCTTTACCCCCCAGGGACCTGAAGCTTTGTCCACCGCCTCGACAATCACCGTGTTTATGTTCTCCCGCTCTTCAAAGGTTTTGTCGAGTTCCAGTTTGCCAATAACGCTCCTCATAGTTGTTTGGGCTATCTGAATGGAGGCGAAACGGTAGTTGTCTATACCGTAAGAGGCCTTCTGCGCATCGAGAACCTGCAGGTAGAGGATACCATCCACCTCCACCGAGATATTGTCGCGGGTGATACATATCTGCGGGGCGACATCTATCGCCTGTTCCTTGAGGGTGTGCCTGTAGCGTATCTTGTCGATAAAAGGTATCAGTACCCGGAAACCGGCGGTATAGGTTGCCTTGTACTTTCCGAGACGTTCCACGATGATGGCGGTTCTTTGGGGAACGATCTTCACCATTGAGGAGATAAGTATAACCGCCAGAATTACTATACCCAGTAGTATAAATGTTGTACTTGCCATTTTTTCTAGAATTATTTTGGTTCAACAATCAGTTTAATGTTCTTTTTGCTTTTTATTACCACCTCCTGGCCCTTCTTGATCGCCGAAGAGGAGGAGGCCTGCCAAGATGATCCGCGGTATTCTACTCTACCTATCTCCCCGGGCCCGAAAGAGTTCAGGGCCAGTGCCGTATTACCGGTAAAATCGTCGTCCATATCCATTCCCGGCACATCCTTGCTGGCAAAGAATTTCTTCGCGAGGGATTTTCGCAAAGTGACCAGGGCTATTACGGAGAAGAGAATGAAAACGAATACCTGCAGGTTTATTCCCGGTTCAAATATCAGGCACATCAGCGAGGTGACCCATGCTCCAATGCCGAAAAAGAAGATAACAAAACCCGGCATCACAAGCTCCAATACAAACAGTATAAAGCCAATGACAAACCAGATCAACTCAGGTCGGGATAAAATAAAATCAACCATATCAATGTTGTTTCAGTTTATTAATTCATAGTAAAGATATACAAAAAGAACCATCTTGGAACAGGTATCTTATTTTTTTGTGGTACAGAGAGAAAGAGGCTCAAGAATATTATCATCATAAATAGTGGATTTGGAATAAATAATTATATATATTTGTTGCCCTTTAAAAAACAGGAGAAATTGACGAATAACTAATAAAAAAGAGTTGGATTATGTATTGGACACTTGAATTGGCATCTAAACTGGAGGATGCCCCCTGGCCCGCGACCAAGGATGAACTGATTGATTTCGCTATCAGGTCAGGTGCGCCAATGGAGGTAATAGAAAATCTTCAGGAGATAGAGGATGAGGGAGATGTCTACGAGAGTATAGAGGATATATGGCCCGATTACCCCAGCAAGGAGGATTTTTTCTTCAATGAAGATGAATATTAGCTCTCTTAAACGGCTAGTTACTTTTTAAATATGTCTTCAACGCTTTTGGGCCGCTGTTCGTCGAACCAGCTGAACCCGTCCAGATGGAGACTGGGGTCGTAGATGTCCAGTGGCGGGTCAATGTCGCCTCCCGGTTCATATTGAAATATATCTTTGATTTTCCCCTCTTCGAACAGCATCTCTATCGTTGAACTGGTGGCTTTGTTGACTCCGATCAAAGCATCGCCATCAATAAGATAATAGATGGTCTCTCCGTTCCCGTTTATATAGATTCTTGTCAGTTCGTTGTCCTGGAAATACCCGATAAGGTCTCTTCCCTTTATCTGATTGTACCTGAGCGAATCGACCTGGCTGACCACGAAGGCGGAGTTGTAGAGTTCCAGCCGATCCGGCTCCATATTCTTTGTGAAGAGAGCTATCGAGTCCGCTGTCAGTTGGTTCTCGTCTGACCATATTATAGGCGCGGTGTACAACCTGATCACCGAATCCTGGAACGAATAGGCTATGGAATCGCATTTGGCCTGCAGATCCTGACGGAATATCTTGCAGTTATAGTACGCGCTCATCAGCCGGAACGGGTTGATGGTATCGCCGGCCATAACGGACCGCAACGTGTCGGCGCGCAGGAAGAGTGAATCGTTGTTGGAAAACTGCACCAAGAATGCGTTATCTGTTACCAGAAACTGCTCCGGCTCCTTGTTGAACCATGCATAATTGCCCTTTACCATTATCTTTTGGGTGGTGTCGGTAATGCTGATATTGCCGAACGATTCGCCCTGCCCGATGGCATCGTTGTAAAAGATGGAGTCGCCCCTTACAATTTGTTTCAGGTTGTTTATCATAGCCTCTCCCGACATCGCTCCTATGTCGTTTTTCGTGTCGTACCACCCCTGTTCGCAAAATGCCAGTAGACTGTCGCCCTCCATGTTTGTAGGTCCCCTGAAAAAGACGATCTCGCTTTCGGTGTTGTATTGCATGGTGTCGGAAGTGATATAATATTCGGGTGTAGTAATCTCAACCTTATCCTTGAAAAATATCATATCCTCAGCGGCATAATAGATGCCTCTTTTGCTTTTCAGGATGTTCTCCTTGTTGACAATACGCCCGCTGTCAGTATAGTTGGCGATTTTTGTCTTCAGGTTGTATGTGCCATGGTTGGTGTAGAGAAATGTCTCCTTATTTATCAAAACGACGTTGCCTGTCATCTCGGCGATTTCCGTGGTTCCTTCGTATGTCAGTATGTTGCCGTACATGTGGAGCGTGTCGCCCTGTTCTATATGGATATTGTGGTAGGCGTTGACGCTGTTTTTATCGGGATAGAAGTGGGCACTGTCGCACAACATGGTCATTTCGTTGTGCAGTAACGATACGTTCCCCAGGAGCCGGTACCAATCTTTACCGGTCACCTTGTCGCGTTCAATGTTGACCTCGTCGGAGTTCAATATCTCTATCTTCTCTTTTTTTTGTTCACTGTTCTGGGCAAATGTGACCAGGCAGGTGAACAGCAGAAGGAGAGAGGTGGCGACACTTTTAGCGGCTGTCATTCTTTTATCCATCCCTCGTCAACCAAAAAGCTGCAGGAACTACATTCGTCGCTTACCTTGATATATGTTTTTTCTATCTTTTCCTTTATCCAGTCGCTGAAAATTCCCACCTGCTTCTGGTTAAGCGCTCCGTTGTACATTATCTGGTAGTCATCTTTCAGGTTTGCCCTGTGAGCCGGAATCTCATCGTCGAGCCGGACTATCCTGTAAACGGTGTTTCCATCATCGTCGGTCGCCATGAAGGCATCCGATATCTCTCCGATCTTGAGTTCCCTGATCTGGATGTACATATCCTGGTTGAAGCCCTCCAGCTCGAACCACCTGTTCCTGTCGGATGGATTGGTGCTGACAAAGGTCCCGCCATTTGTCCGGCTGTCCTTGTGTGTTGAGAATCTTCTGGCCGCGTCTTCAAAAGATATACTGTCCCTTCTGATGGCCTGGGCGAGACTGTCGAGCCTGTTTATCGCTCTGGTTGTCTGCTCGGCGTTAACTTTTGGTTTGACAAGGATATGCCTGGTGTTGGCCATATCCCCTTTTTTCTCGATCATCTGTATAAGGTGGAAACCGTACCTGGATTCCACAATACGGGAGATTCCACCGGGTTGCAGGGCGAAAGCGGCGTCAGCGTAAGCCTTTTCAAGTTCTCCCTTGAGCATAAAACCGAGTTCTCCTCCTCTTGAGGCGGAGCCGGGATCTTCAGAATAGAGTACGGCCATCATGTTGAAACTCTGTCCTTCAAGGATTTTGTTCCTTATGTCTAGAAGTCTTTGTCGCGCTTCCATTCTGCTGGTCTCAAAATCGGGCGCATCGAACTGTATTATGCTAACCTGTACCCTTGTGGGGATGATAGGCAGACTGTCCCTTGGTATAGTGGAAAAAAACCTTCTGACTTCGTTTGGGGTGACAGTGATATCCTGGACAATGGAACTCTGAACTTCAGCGATTGTCCTCTGCTCAATAAGGGCTTGTCTGATATCCTCTCGGATCTCTATAATATCTTTTCTGAAATATTCTTCAAGAATCTGTTCGCTACCGGCGCTTCTTATGGCATCGTTCATCCTTACGTTCAGATCAGACTCTACATAGGCGGAGCTGATAATCAGGCTGTCGATTCGCGACTGATCCACGAATAGCTTGGCTGTAAGCATCTCTCTGAGCACATCGCACCTTATCTGCTCCACCGCTCTTCTGTCGCCACCAAGTCTCTCCTGGTAAACCCTGTCCTCTATACTGGAAAGCAACACCATCTCCTGTCCCACAATGGCAGCGGTAGATTCCACCAACACCTGCGATCTAAGAAATCCCTCCGGCAACAGTATCAACATAAGCATTGGAA
>DUOU01000154.1 GCA_012838685.1 Bacteroidota bacterium
ACCCATAAATTTTAATTTGGCCCCCTCAAGATATGAGGTAAGCGCGTTGATCAAATATTCCGACAACGCCCCCATGGAAGCAACGGGGGATTTGACAATTCTTCAATATAAAAGAAATGAGGTCAAGATAGACCGGCTTACAGGTGGTTTGATAGTAGATAAAAAATTGTTTTTCCCGTTTGGATTTTACTGTTACTCTCCTGTTCAGGCGACACTGCCAGAAGAGGAAGTTGTCAATGGATTTAATATGATCTCTCCATACCAACAGATACTGCCACAAACTCTTGACGAAAGAAAAGCATATATGGACAGATGCGCCGAATTGGGAATGAAGGTTCATTACAACTTGCTCTCAGTATCCGGGGGAGGAGGAGTTGGTTCCCAACTGGAAGGCATCTCTCCCGATTCTATAAGTTTTTTATTGATAAACGAGATCGAAACTTTTATGGATCACCCCGCATTGCTTGCCTGGTACATATCGGATGAACCTTTTCCGTCACGCATCTCACCCGACTCGCTTTCAGGAATATATGAACAGATAAAAAACATTGATCCCTGGCATCCCATTTCTATCGTCTTTATGACCCCTTTCACCTCGACCGCCAAACAGTACGCCAATGCATTTGATGTTGTTATAGCTGATCCGTATCCCATACCCGATATGCGACCATCATACACAGGTACCGTCGCGAAATCACTGTACAACGAATTCAGTGGAAAAAATCCTGTCTGGATAGCTACCCAGTCCTTTGGTGGAGGAGAGATATGGAAAAGAGAGCCTACCCCTTCAGAGGTCAGATTAATGACGTATCAATCAATAATCAATGGGGCAACCGGAATACAATTCTTTATCCGGCATGGACTGAATGTTTTTCCAAAATCTACGACCACATGGGCGGAATGCGGTAAAATGGCCGTCGAAATCCAGGAATTGACCCCCTGGCTGTTGTCAAACGAACAGACAATTCCCGTAACATGCCCAACCGCGGATATCTCCGTGCTTTCCAAACAATATTCCGGCAAACTTATGATAATGGCGGCCAACAAAACAAATATCACCCGAAAAGCGGATTTCTCGGTTTCAAGACCGATTAGAGGCAAAGTTAATGTACTCTTCCAAAACAGGAATATCCCGATCTCCTCCAACTCATTCTCCGACTACTTGGGACCATACGGAACTCAAGTATATTTAATCGACCTGTATACCAAAAATGATACTGTCAAACCCTTTCCGGGAAACTTGATCATAGATCCCGGATTCGAGGATTTGTCCTCTCCGGGGGTCCCCTCGGCCTGTTATGCGTGGAATATCGGCGACAGGGGTGCAACATATTTCACCGACTCAAGAGATGCCGTGGAAGGATATCACTCATTACGACTTGTAACTCCCAAGCAGGATGAGAGCATCCGACTCAGATTTTACCCGTTTAACGTGAAAGGAGGCTCAACATACTACGTAACAATATGGGCAAAAGGCGATAAAGAGTCTTCTTCCGACAAATCAAAAACCCAATACTTTGAAATATCCCTTGGCAATTACGGGAAAAAACAGTTCGCCCTGACCGATGATTGGAAACAATACATCCATGGTTTCTATGTTCCCTATGACGAAAACACTCCCGCAAAGCTAAATGTGGCCCTTTCCATGCCATCTCCCGGCAAAGGATGGTTCGATATGGTCCAGGTGTTTGAAGGTTCCGAAATAAAGAGGAGTATGCGTCCCGATATCAAAACACCATTTTTCTGACATCAATCCCCTCAACGCACTTAAGATCGTTCTCCATCAAAAGTCTCTGCTTATCGTCCCCAAGGAGTTCGAGAATTATAAGCCCGCGATTATCATCAATGGAGATACCCAAACGGGTTCTGATATTACATCCGTATGATGTGAGAATATTCTGAATATCTTCTACAATTACACTATTTTTGACAGTGACAAAAACAATGATGTCCGCCGCGAAGTCAGGTTCATATCCAAAATTCGTATCAGCTCCGTTACTATCGAAATCTACCGAACAAACGGATGCCCCTCCTACTGCCAGCAAATCCTTGATCAACTGCTTGGCGCTATCTTTTACCTGGAGTATGATAACGGCCTCCCTGCTGCAAACAGCATCGGTTACCTCATGGAATCCCAATCTGGTCAGTATTTCCGAAGAATATTTTGACAGAACCGAC
>DUOU01000155.1 GCA_012838685.1 Bacteroidota bacterium
AAAGGGCTTTTCAGAAGAAAACCATCATTACTTTTGAACATTAGAATGTTTTTCAAGATAAAAAATCATTACTTTTGACTATTATACCAATTATTATTGAAAAATAAATTTGGATTATTACGCAAGTGCGAGTTATTTTTGCCGCAAATATGTAAAGTATTAGTTCTTTGTTCGATTTTCAACTTTCAAAAGAAGAGACTCTTTTGGAAATTCACGACCTCATTTATACCAATTTCTCTCTCTTCCGGTGAATAAAACGGCGTAAATTTAGAAAATGAGAGCAAGAACAGGGAAAAACAATAAAAAATATGAGCATACAGATTGAGTTTGCCTTACTAATATTATCAGTTTTATTTTTTCTGAGCATCCTGGCGGGAAAAGCCAGTTCAAAATATGGGGTTCCAGCGTTATTGCTATTTTTAGGCGTGGGAATGTTATTTGGCAGCGATGGGCTGGGAATAGAATTCAAAAACATTCAGATAGCGCATACCATAGGAACCATTGCGTTATGTATAATCCTTTTCTCCGGTGGATTGGATACAAAAATTTCAGAAGTTAGACCAATAATAGCCCAAGGAGTTATATTGGCAACTTTAGGCGTATTTTTAACCGCGGCCATAACGGGCGTGATTGTCTGGTGGGTTTTGGGAATGACAATGGCATCGGCTAAAATTGGTCTGTTGACCTCTTTTCTGTTGGCATCAACCATGGCATCAACAGATTCAGCTTCTGTTTTCTCCATTCTCCGCTCAAAAAATCTACACCTGAAAAACAACCTTCGCCCATTACTGGAGCTTGAAAGTGGGAGCAACGATCCTATGGCATATGTACTGGTTATCACATTTATAGACCTGATTAAAATGGATAGTGTTCCCAATTATTGGGCAGTTGCCGGGATGTTGATTTTACAGCTTGTAATCGGTGCTTTATTTGGTTTTGTATTGGGAAAATTGGCGGTCAGAATAATCAACCGTATTAAAATCGGGAATGACTCCTTATATCCAATATTGATCTTCACTTTCTGTATCTTTATTTTTTCTGTAACCTATTTCGCCGAGGGGAACGGCTTCCTTGCCGTTTATGTCAGTGGGTTGGTTATCGGTAATTCCAGGTTTGTTCACAAACGTTCATCTCTCAACTTTTTTGACGGATTGGCGTGGATGTCACAGCTAATCATGTTCCTCACCCTAGGATTACTTGTGAACCCCAGTGAATTGGTGCCCATAATTATTCCCGGACTGATTATCAGCTTTGCTATGATATTCTTTTCCAGGCCATTAACCGTATTCTTGTGTCTGCTTCCCTTCCGAAAAATGCATTTTAAGGACAAAGTTTATGTCTCCTGGGTCGGTTTAAGAGGGGCCGTACCCATAATATTCGCCATTTACCCCCTTGTTGAAAATGTACCACATGCGGAACTAATATTCAACATTGTGTTTTTCTGTACCTTAGTTTCATTATTGGTGCAAGGAACATCGCTCCCTATGATCGCGCGTTGGCTTAATCTTACCGAAAAACCGCGACAGATCGATAAAAAAATAGAAAATTTTGATGTTGATTTCTCAGATGAGATAAAATCGGTGACAACAGAAATAGAGATTACCCCCAAAATGCTGGAAAATGGGGATCAAATAATGAATTTGTCACTACCTGATCATACATTGATTGTGCTGATAAGACGCGGAGACAATTATTTGGTACCAACAGGACAAACGGTTTTGAAGGAAAAGGATAAAATCTTAATTATTACCGATAACCATGAAGATCTGATTGAAACCTACAAAAATATGGGAATTGAAAATGTTTAATGGGAGAAAAATAGCTGTTGTCAAAAAACTCACATCTCTTATCGGCAACACTCCACTGATGGAGTTGTCCAATTTCAACAGGGAACACAAAACCAAGGCAACCATCATAGGAAAACTTGAATACTTCAATCCACTTGGCAGCATAAAAGACAGGGTTGGGTACGCTATGATAAAAGATGCCGAAGATAGGGGTCTCATCAACAGCGATACGGTTATCATAGAACCAACAAGCGGCAATACCGGCATCGCCCTCGCCTTTGTTGCCTCCTCCAAAGGTTACAAACTTATACTTACCATGCCCGAAACAATGAGTATCGAGAGAAAAAGTCTCTTAAAAGCTCTGGGAGCGGAACTGGTGCTTACCCCGGGAGCCGAAGGCATGAAAGGCGCGATCAAAAAAGCCGAGGAGTTGAAAAAAGAGATACCAAATTCATATATTCCCCAGCAATTCAGCAATCCGGTCAATCCTGCCGTACATAAAGCAACAACAGCGGAAGAGATTTGGAGAGACACCAGCGGAAAAGTTGACATTCTTGTCGCCGGAGTGGGCACTGGCGGAACCATAACAGGCATCGGACAAGGACTCAAAGAAAAAAACCCGTCAATAAAGATTATTGCCGTGGAGCCGGCCGACTCTCCCGTTCTTTCCGGTGGAAAACCCGGTCCGCATAAGATCCAGGGCATAGGCGCAGGTTTTATCCCGGAGGTTTTGGACATGTCCATTATAGATGAAGTGATCACGGTTAGCGGCAACGATGCGTTCAATACCTGCAGGAAACTGTCGCTTTTGGAAGGTCTTTTGGTGGGCATCTCCTCAGGTGCCGCCGTTTCAGGCGCGCTGCGGGTAGCGTTAAGGGAGGAAAACAGAGGCAAGTCTGTTATCGTTATATTACCCGACACGGGAGAACGCTATCTTTCAACTGAACTGTTTATGGACAAATAACCGACTTTCTCCCGAAGATCGGAAAGCATCCGGGGCAGAACCGGGGTTATTGAAGGTTTCCAAACATTATTAATAGGGATCAACATCTATGGATATCCTCAATGATGATGCTCCCGGGAGTTTCTCCGCCCACGACAATATTTCGGCTATTTGTCGTTTAGACCTTGCCAACTCCTTGTTGGGTTCCAACTTTAAGATGATTGACTTTATATACCATAGTTGCACCCTGGATACCATGGGATATTCGGGACCCAGCACAGCGCCGCCAAACAACTTCCTCAACTCGGCGGCTACCTGTCCGGTCACCTGATCGAGCAGCGCCATGTTTTTATGTCGCATATTTATCCTGATCATCCTGCGAAACGGAGGATAATTGAATGTCCTTCTTTCATTTATCTCGGCGGAAAACATTCCAATATAATCGTGGTTAAGGAGCTGTCTTATCACCCTGTTTTGGGGGTCAGAAGTCTGTATGACAACCCTACCCCGTTTTTGTCGCCTGCCCGCCCTGCCGCTCACCTGCTCAATCATTTGGTATCCCCTTTCATGGGCCCTGAAATCCGGGAAATTCAGCAGGTTGTCGGCGTTCAATATCCCAACCACGGTAAGATTTTCAAAATCCAGCCCCTTTGATATCATCTGTGTTCCCACAAGAATATCTATCCTTCCCTCCTCGAACTCTTTGATGATCCTGTCGAATCCATTTTTTCCGCGGGTAGTATCTTGATCCATCCGTCCTATCCTGACATCGGGAAAAACAATTTTTACCTCATCTTCTATCTTTTCCGTGCCAAACCCTTTTGTCCTTATACTCGTCGATTGACAGTTCCCGCATCTGTACGGAACATCAACTCTCCTACCACAATAGTGGCACACAAGTCTGTTAATGCCTTTATGGTAGGTCAAACTTACCGAGCAACTGTCGCATCTCGGTATCCAGCCACATTCGGCGCACTCCACGTAAGGCGAAAAGCCCCTTCTGTTCTGGAAAAGTATTATCTGCTCACCTTTCCCCAAAGCCCCGTCAATCGCGGAAAGCAGTTCCGGCGTAAAATGCGACACCATCAGTTTCTTCCTGTAAGCCTCACGGGTATCGGCCAATATAATGTCCGGCAACCTGACATCACCGAAACGTTCATTAAGTTCAACCAAACCGTATTTACCGTTAACGGCGTTGGCGTAACTCTCCACGGAGGGCGAAGCCGATCCGAGGAGTGTTTTGGCCTTATGTAAAGATGCCAGGATTATGGCAGTATCGCGGGCGTTATACCTGGGCGCCGGATCCTGTTGTTTATATGATCCGTCGTGTTCCTCATCGACGATTATCAACCCAAGGTTTTCAAAAGGCAGGAAAAGCGACGAACGAACGCCCAAAACCAGGTCATATCTCTCCTCATTGCCCGCACCTTTTGTCTTTTCCCATATCTCCACCTTCTCCAAATCGTTGAAGCGGGAGTGATAGATGCCCACCGCCGAACCAAAATAATCCCTGAGACGACTTATTATCTGTGTTGTGAGAGCTATCTCCGGCAACATATAAAGAACCTGTTTCCCTTTGGCCAGCTCCTCCAGGATCAAGTGTATATAAATCTCGGTTTTTCCGCTTGAAGTCACCCCGTGCAACAATACCACCTCCTT
>DUOU01000013.1 GCA_012838685.1 Bacteroidota bacterium
ATCTTCAATCCGCTCATAAGCCTTCAGAGCTTCGGCGTAATTTCCGGACAATTCATAAATCTCTCCGGCTTTCATCAGATATATGGGTGTATTGAACGAATTATCGGCATATTCGGCAGCTTCAATATATTTTTCAACTCCTTTATCCAATTGATCCATTTCAACGTAAGCATCGCCTATGGCTCCAATTGCCAACGATCCTATAATCCGATCTTTTTTCTTGTATTTTTGGAGATAATCGATGGCATTTTCATATTCACCAAGGTTGAGGTAACAGATTCCTGCGCAATATCTTGCCAGGTTTCCGCTGTTTGTGAGTTTGTAGTCACTGGCTATATCTATGAATCCCAAGTAGTTCCCATCTCCATAAAGAGCCAGGCTCAAAGAATCCATCTCCAGATACCTCTCGGCCTGGAACATTTGGGCCTGCGCCTCCTCTTGCCTGTTGCCTAAAATAATCCTGGACAACCAAAAAACTCCTACCAACAGCACAATAATTATCAAACCGGTCAAGAGGTTTTTATAATTGTTTTCGAGAAATTGTTCCGTTCTTGATAAGGTTTCCTCTACGTTTTTCAATCCCTTGGGATCCGATACTTTAGTTTTCTTTGCCATAACTGTAGTAAATATGACTCAAATATTCGCACCGCAAAAGTATTATTTTTAAGTCTATTAAAAAATAGTGCATATAAAATTTATCAATGAATATTTGATTTTGGAATATGGTGGTTATTAATGCCATATGAGAGTGTTCATCGTTTTGTCCGCATTTGTTGAATAATTGTTCCAACAAATAAGAGCCATTGGCGCCCTTCTAATCCCTTTTTTTTCCAATCTTCGCGATAAATAAGGTTTGCTTTATGTATTTGAGCAGTTTATCTCTGACAAATTTTAAGAACTATGAGGAGTTGGAATTCAATTTTTCGAATAGAATAAATTGTATTGTCGGGGATAATGGGGCAGGAAAAACAAATATTCTTGACGCTGTCCACTATCTATCCCTGACAAAAAGTTTTTTCAACAATATTGATAGTCTCAATATACGTCATGAGGCCGATTTCTTCATAATTAAGGGAATATTTGGACTGAATGGGGGAGAGGAGTCGATTTCCTGCTCTTTCCAGAGACAAAAGCAAAAAATACTGAAACGCAACGGGAAAGACTATTCAAGATTATCTGACCATGTCGGAAGGTTTCCTGTTGTTATGATTTCTCCTTCGGATTCCCGTTTGATAACTGAAGGTGGCGAGGAGAGAAGAAAATTCATGAACAAAATAATAAGTCAGTTTGATCCGGTATATCTCGACTCAATTTTGAAATACAATAAAGCTTTACAGCAAAGAAACCGCGTGCTTAAGTCGTTCAATGCGGGTTCCCCGTACGATGAACAGGCTTTGAGAGTCTGGGATATGCAATTGGTTCGATATGGGGAGTATGTTCATAAAACCCGGAAATATCTTGTTGAAACCATGATTCCGGTATTCCAAAGGCACTATGCCATGATATCTTCAGGCAAAGAGACAGTAAAAATGAGCTATCGTTCCGCGTTGAACGACGGTGATTTCGCTGAGGCGCTGAAGGAATCCCTGAAAAAGGATATGTACCTGGAATATACTACTGTTGGGGTCCACAGGGATGATCTGATCCTTGAAATGGATGGATATCCCATAAAATCGGTTGGTTCGCAGGGCCAGCAGAAGTCCTATTTAATAGCCTTGAAACTGGCGAAATATGATTATATAAAGTGGAAAAGCACTGTTTTGCCGATATTGCTGCTTGATGATATTTTTGATAAATTTGACGGGAATAGGGTTGAACAGATTATTAAGATTGTTATGAGCGATGATTTTGGCCAGATTTTTATAACGGATACCCATCAGGAGAGACTATCAGGAATTCTTGATAGTGCCGGGGCAAAGTATAAACTGTTTGTCATTCCCCATATCCTTCAAAATGAAAACGATACAAAACAACCGGAATAATTGATACGGGAATAGGGTCGATATCTCGCCAGATTATAAAAACAGAGGGTAATCATGGGGATATGGAGATAAAGGCTCAACTCCCAAACGGAACATAAAAGTTAAAAAATGAGAAGGAGCAAAACGATATCTATCGCGGAGGCGTTGTCCGACTATATCAAGGAGATGAATTTTGAGGGCAAAATCAACGAGATGGGCGTCATAAATTCATGGGAGTCGATAGTTGGAAAATCAATAGCTATTCACACAAAAAAACTGTACATCAAGAGTGGCGTGTTATATGTTCATTTGAATTCATCGGTTGTGAGGAACGAACTTCATATGCTGAAACAGCCACTTATGCGAAAAATAAACGAAAAAGCGGGCAGCGAGGTGATAAATGATATCGTTTTAAGGTAGACCATTATGAC
>DUOU01000156.1 GCA_012838685.1 Bacteroidota bacterium
CTATTTTTGCTTTTTTATGGTAGTGGGCTATCTCTATGGCCCTGATGACCCTCTTTTTGGAGTCGATATCCGTAACATTGTGCAACTCCTTGTAAGTGGTGAGAATATCTATAAGCTCCTTCATAGATTTTTTATCCAAACTTTTCCGAAGAGTGGTATCAGGCGGAACTTCGAACATATTGTAGCCCGATACTACACTGTCAAGATACATCCCTGATCCACCACAAATTATAGGCACTTTTTTTCTGGATTTTATATCCCTGAAAACTTTTAGGAAATCGCGTTGATACTCAAAAACGTTATATTTTTCACCGGGCTCCAGGATATCTATTAAATGGTAAGGAACACGGTTTCCATCAACTACATATTCGAGCAGATCTTTACCGGTACCTATATCCATCCTGCGATAAACCTGGCGGGAGTCGGCGCTCACTATCTCTCCCCCGATGACGGTGGCCAGTGCGACGGCCAAGGTCGTCTTCCCCGAAGCCGTAGGTCCGGTTATCACAATAACGTCATATTTAGGGTCATCGGGCAGGATCATTGGGAGGCTCAATTTCTGAAAGAAAAGCAAGTTAGTTGTTTTTTTGCTTATTTTTGGCCAATAAAAAATTTATTTTTTGCGCTGTACAATCATGTTTTGTGAAACAATTGTTTATTAGCGAACAGATAAGTTTATACTATTTAATTCTTGGCCCATGAGCAGAGCAGGCAGCGATATTGTGATCAAAAACAAAAAGGCTTCGCATTTTTACGAGTTTCTGGATAAGTATATCGCCGGCATAGTACTCACTGGAACAGAAATCAAATCTATTCGTCTTGGCAAAGCTTCCATTGTGGATACCTACTGTTTCTTTTCCAATGGGGAGCTCTTTCTCAGGGGAATGCACATTTCAGAATACTGGTGGGGAAACCTGAACAATCATGATCCGCTAAGGGACCGTAAATTGTTGTTAACCAAAAAAGAATTGCGGAAAATTGAACGTAAAACCAAAGAGAGCGGTCTTACAATCATAACTACCAAGGTGTTTATCAACGAAAAAGGGCTGGCAAAAGCCGAAATAGCGGTAGCCCGCGGAAAAAAGGAATTCGACAAAAGAGAGTCCCTGAAACGTGAAGACGCCTCCAGGGAGATGGACAGGGTAAGGAAGATGAAAGCCAGATTTTAGAAATTGGGGCTCAGCAGGTACTGCGAGTAGAATTCGACAATCTTGCCCACCGCTTCATCGGCCGTATCAACTACAGAAAAAAGTTCTAAATCCCCTTCAGAGATATTTTCCTCTTCGAGCATCTCCTCGTTGATCCATTTGATAAGACCCCCCCAATAATCCTTGCCCACCAGGACAATCGGAAACTTCCCGACTTTTTTTGTCTGAATAAGTGTAATCGCCTCAAACAACTCGTCAAAAGTCCCAAATCCGCCCGGAAGAACTATGAATCCTTGAGAATACTTCATAAACATTACTTTTCTGACAAAAAAATGGTCGAATGTTATCAACTTATCCGCATCTATAAAAACATTGGGTTGCTGTTCAAAGGGCAAGTCGATATTTATACCGACTGATTTACCCCGACCCTTCGTAGCTCCCATATTGGCGGCTTCCATGATTCCCGGTCCACCTCCGGTAATCACTCCATAACCGTGTTGTGTCAGCTTTAGAGCGATATCCTCGGCAAGCTTGAAATATTTATTGTCAGGTTTTGTACGTGCCGATCCAAAAATTGAGACACATGGTCCTATCCTCGCGAGTTTTTCGAACCCCTCCACCAACTCTGAAATTAATTTGAACACTCTCCACGAATCTTCTACATGTATTTCATTCCATGTCTTTTCCTCGAACGCTGCTTTTGTAAGATCTGATTGTTTCGCCTCTTTTCCCATACTTTTGACTATTTATTCGTTTTACAGTCGCTTTTATCCCGGGCAATATATCTAAACCTCTGCCAGGATCCCTTTGCGAGCGGCAAATATAATAAAATTATTCTCGGGAAAGCTCGCTTCCAAGAAAATGGCCGGTGTAACTATCTTCGCGCAAAGCCAGGTTTTCCGGTGATCCCGCAAAAATGATCTCTCCTCCCTCTTTCCCACCCTCTTTGCCCATATCAATAATATAATCGGCCAGTTTTATCACATCCATATTATGCTCTATGATAATGACCGTATTGCCCCTATCCACAAGTTTATTAAGAACCTCCATCAGTACCCTTATATCTTCAAAATGAAGTCCTGTTGTAGGTTCATCCAGTATATAAAGAGTTTTTCCCGTGTCCCTTCGGGCCAGTTCAGTCGCCAACTTAACCCTTTGGGCCTCCCCTCCCGACAAGGTTGTCGACTGCTGTCCCAGTCTTATGTAACCGAGACCAACCTCCTGCATTGTTTTAATCTTTTGGTAAATTGACGGTATGTTCTCAAAGAATTCCACCGCCATATTGACCGTCATATCCAGAACATCGCTGATCGACTTCCCCTTGTACCTAACCTCAAGTGTCTCCCTGTTATATCGTTTCCCGTTACATTCAGTGCAACGTACATAGACATCCGGAAGAAAGTTCATCTCAATAGTTTTCACTCCAGCACCCTGACAATCTTCGCATCTTCCACCTTTTACGTTAAACGAGAAGCGGCTCGCCGAAAATCCCCGTATTTTGGCTTCTGTTGTCTGTTCGAACAACTTTCTGATATCGGTAAAGACTCCGGTATATGTGGCCGGATTCGACCTTGGTGTTTTTCCTATGGGAGCCTGGCTGACCTCAATGACCTTGTCGATATTTTCCACGCCCACCAAATCCCTATACGGAAGAGGAACCCTTTCCGCCCTGTAAAATATCTTTGCCAGGGCAGGATGCAGTGTCTGGTTTATCAACGACGATTTTCCGCTTCCGGAGACTCCCGTAACACATATCAATGTTCCCAACGGAAAGGCCACATCGACATTTCTTAAATTATGGCCGGAAGCTCCGGTAATCATAAGGTATTTACCATTACCGGGGCGACGAACCGATGGCAGCTCAAGCCTTTTTCTTCTGGTAAGGTAATCAGCTGTGAGACTGTTCTGTTTCAGGAACTCTTCCGGGGTTCCCTGTGCCACGATCCTGCCCCCCAATCTTCCCGCTCCCGGCCCCAGATCAATAATATGGTCGGCCGCGAGCATCATATCCCTGTCATGCTCCACAACAATAACGGAGTTGCCTATGTCCCTCAACTCTTTCAACGCTCCAATAAGCCGACGGTTATCCCTTTGGTGCAATCCTATACTCGGTTCGTCAAGTATATACAAAACGTTGACAAGCTTTGAACCGATCTGGGTGGCAAGTCGGATACGCTGGCTCTCTCCTCCTGAAAGTGTCGCGGCGCTCCTGTTAAGCGAGAGATAATCGAGTCCCACTTCGAGGAGGAATGACAAACGGGTACGGATCTCCTTGAATATCTCTACGGCGATCTTTTTTTGTCTTTCACCCATGGTTGATTCCACATCGCTTAAAAAGCGGAAGAGTTCTTTTATGTCCATGCTCGCCAACTCCCCGATATTTTTATCGCCTATCCTGAAATAGAGCGATTCTTTCTTCAGTCGTGTTCCGTTACATTCAGGACAAACCTCATATTGAATATAGTTATCGTTCAGCTTATCAGTTCCCTTCTTTCCGCTGATTGCCTCCATATTGCGGACGTGATTGACAACCCCCTCAAATGTCAATGTGTACGAGGAGGTCATCCCCAAAGGGGTATTTAAGAGTCTCAGTCTCTCGTCACTTCCATAGAGAACCTTGGCGATAGCTTCATCGGGAATCTTTCTGATCGGTGTGTCGAGCGTAAACCCATTTTTTGCGGCCAAAGCCTCTAACTGCCAAAATATCCATGCGTTGCGATATCTCCCCAAAGGCTTTATACCGCCCTCCCTTATATTAAGGTTTGAATCGGGAATAAGTTTCTTTTCATCTATGCTGGTAACCTCGCCCAGCCCGTTGCAGCGCGGGCATGCTCCCTGAGGCGAGTTGAATGAAAAAGTATGCGGAGCCGGTTCATTATATGAAATGCCTGTAACCGGGCACATCAAATGTCTGCTGAAATATCTTGAATCATCGTTTTCGGCATCAACAACCAGCATGATCCCATCTCCTTGGTCAAGCGACAGCTGTATAGAATCCTCAACTCTTTTATCAGTTACATCTCCAACCCTGAACTTATCAACCACAAGCTCTATGAAATGGATTTTGTACCTATCCAGTCTCATATCCGGAACAAGTTCCCTGATCTCATTATCAACCCTCACGCTAAGAAATCCTTTTCTCCTCAGTTGCTCAAAAAGTTCCCTATAATGTCCTTTTCTGCCCTTAATCAGGGGAGAGAGGAGATAGACCCTGTGACCCATAAATTTATTTTTCACAAGATCGATTATCTGATCATCGGTATATCTGACCATTTTCTCCCCGGATGCCATGGAGTAAGCATCTGCCGCCCTAGCGTAAAGAAGTCTGAGATAATCATATATCTCTGTTATTGTACCCACTGTTGAACGGGGATTTTTGTTTACTGACTTTTGTTCTATGGATATAACCGGACTTAATCCCGTAATTTTATCGACATCAGGTCGTTCCATGTTTCCCAGGAACTGGCGGGCATAAACAGATAATGTCTCCATATAACGGCGCTGACCCTCGGCATATATCGTATCGAAGGCGAGCGAAGATTTCCCGCTTCCACTCAGTCCGGTAACAACAACCAATTTATTTCTGGGAATCGTGACATCCAAATTTTTAAGGTTGTTCTCCCTTGCCCCAAATACCCGTATCTCTGCGCCCATAACGATTTATTGCTCCGTATATGATCTCATATCCCCATCGGGAACCTTGATAATATATCTCTTATTTGCCCTGGCCGTTAAATATGGCTTTCTAAGCCACGGGTTAAGAAATTTAAGAATCTTGTAGTTTGTCCCGAATTGCTCCGCGAATTCAGCGAAATCATTTACGGCGGTATCAACTTCCACCTCCCTAAAATCGAGAGGTTTGTATAGATCCTTTTCTGCTATATCAAAACCATAGCTTTTGGGATCGTTGATAATGAGTTTATACGCTGCTACCCTGAAGAGATATCTGGCGGTCTCTTCGCTCAAAAGGAGATCGTAATAATTTGTCTGTTTCTGGATATCTATCTGCTTCTGGACAGCGGCCCTGCCACCGTTATAGGAGGCTGCGACCAAAGTCCAGTTACCGAATTGTTCAAACGATTTCAGAAAATATTTACAGGCGAATTCCGTCGATTTCTCCAAATTGTACCTTTCATCGACAACAGTGTTGATCTCAAGGCCTTCCTCCCTTCCGGTAGCCTGCATGATTTGCCAGAATCCGGTGGCACCGGCGGGGGAAATCACATTGGCGAATTCACTTTCAGCGGCAACAAGGTACTTGAAATCATCGGGTATATTGTACTCTCTCAATATGGGCTCAATAATCGGAAAATACCTGTTTGCCTTTTTAATTATCATGATAGTTGAAGAATGTCTGTAGGCGCTCATTATCAACTCTCTCTCAAGGCTTTCCCTTGTATCAAAATTTTCCAAAGGCATTCTCTCCCCGGCAAAAAAGAGGGTATCCGGCAAACTGTAAACCTGGTTCAGGTTTTGGGGCAATATCAACATCTCATCTCCCTCCAAATAGGGTGTCACCGTACTTTTCTTCCCGAATCCCATGGCAACAACAAAAACTGTTATAACCAATACAGAGAGCGTTATAATCGCGAGAATGAAATTTCTATCAATCTTAATCATAATTAAAGCCTTGATCTGTTATTTAAACTATTCTGCCCAATACCTGTCCGCCGACATTATCGGACAAAAACTGTCGGCCCCGTAAAGTCCGTTTTATTTGTCAAGGATAACAACAAACAAGAAATCCCGGGGATAAAAATTGGTCGGCTAATTTACTAGAAAAAAGTGACAATAAAAGGATCGGTTCACAGCCGGGATCAGAATTTATAAGAGATACCGGAAAAGAGACCCAAATTAAACGGACTGATGCCCTCCCCGCTGGAATTGTTGGCCGGAGTGATGTAGTACCTGACAATAGGTTCTACATTTAATGATATGCTTTTTGAAATGCTGTACTCCATACCCATACCCAAGGTGCTGCTTACTACATGGTTGCGCAATCCATACGTACTTCCCACGTCATATCTAACCCCGCTATTGTTCAGAAATACGCTGTTGCCGATAAGTATATTGGATGAAATACCTCCAATAATATTGAAGTCCAGATTTCCTTCAATTAATTTATACCTGACTATAAGTGGGAGTTCCAGATACCTGAAATTCTGGTGCAATGAGGTGCCGATCATAGATAGATCCGATTTCACCGGATCAAAATTTTCGGCCGAATAATCGCCGATAACCCTGTCTCCCATCATATCTAACAAGTAAATATCAGGGTTACTGGTAGTTATTGTTCCGCTTTGGGTGGCGACCTGAAACGTGGATGAACTTTTTGACATATTGTACGGGTCAAAGCCGGAATACGCCGATATGCCGCTTATCTGTTGTCCTACCGAGGAGTAATACAGACCCGATTGAACGCTTATCCTATCATTAATCCCATAAGCAAAAGAGACTCCGCCGGCATAAGATATAGCCTGACGTTCATTCATGGCGAGCATAGGTTGACCGTTTCTTACCCCTGTTCCGGGCAAATAGGTTGGAGAAGCCAAGGCCGCGATCGACCATCTCCTTGCTTTCTCCCTATCTCCGGTTATATTGTTCTCTTCCATATCAAGCAGCATACCGTTCATCTCCTCAATGGAATATGTGCGCCTATTGCCCTGGAATAGCTTATTTTCCGGGGATTTGTCATGGTTAATGGCCGGAGTTGAGATAATAATCCTCGATGGTCCAATAATTTCGGGTTCTCTCAAATCTTCCGGAAGTATTGGACTTTGAAAATTACCGATGTTGGCGGTCATATTTGTTGTTGTAGACGCAGCGGGAGCGACCCTATTATTGACAACAGCCAATGCAGGCGGTGTAAAGGAGGTTTCGGAAACCGTTGGGGCGACAGATGCTCTTTCTGTTTCAAAAAACCTGATGGCGCTGTTCATACCAAGCCTATAAGAGAACACCCCCAGTGAGAGCAGGATAGTTAAGGAGGCGGCCACTTTCCATATATATGTGGGAATGGCCTTTTTTTTGATGGCCGGCTTAATATTCTCCCAAACATCAACAGGGGGCACCGCCTCAAAATCCTTTAGACCATTTCTGAAGACAAGATCAATATTTTCTTTTCTATTAACCATTTATAACTCTCCTTATTCCGGTAAAACGGAGAACCTTCCGCTTTAAAATATCCCTTGCTCTCGAGAGGTTTGATTTGGATGTGCTTGGGGATATTCCCAACATTTTTCCTATCTCTTTATGTGAATAGCCCTCAATGGCGAAGAGATTGAAAACTATCTTGTATTGGGGAGGAAGAGCCTGTATCATATTCAACAAATCCTCCGCTTCAAGCCCAGTGTACTCGCCAACCTCTATCTCCGCCTCAATTTCATTCAATTTATCGATATCATCAACCCTATAAAGGTTGTGTTTCTCCCTATATTTTTCGAGTGCGGTATTTACCATAATCCTCCTCATCCATCCTTCAAAAGAACCCTCAAACCTATAACTGGGCAAGTTTTCAAAAATCTTGATAAAACCCTCCTGAAGTATATCGTTCGCCTCCTCTTCATTTCCGGCATACTGTAGACATACTCCGTACATCCTTGCCACATTCCGCCTATACAGCAGCTCCTGTGACGATCTGTCGCCGTTCAGACAACCATTGATGATATTCCTAACCTCTGTCAACTCATTCAGGTTTCAGAGCTTAAAAATAACAAACTATTGTCATAAAAACATGACTTCAGTATTAATAAAGATAAAAAAACAGGGGTAAAGGTTGCTTCAACTACCATCTTTTTTCGACCCAACCTCTCAATAATTTGGATATAATCCATATCAGGGCCAAAACAAAAACAATAGTCGCCCCTGTCGGAATATTTATGAAATATGAGATTACCAAACCGGTGACGGTTCCCGCGAAACCAACTATAATGGAACCAATAATAATTTTTAGGTAACTACTTGTGAAAATCATGGCGATATTGGGAGGGATGGTCAGCAGAGATAGCACCAGGATAATACCTGCCATTCTGATATTCAATACCACAGCAAGCGCTACCAATGCGGTTGTGATATATTTGAAAATGCTTACACTCGAAGAATATGTCCGCGCATAAGTCTCGTCGTATGATATATACATAAGGGTTCTATAAAAAACCGTGAAATATGATATTAAAACCAACGACAAAACCCCCAAAGCTACAATATCACCCGTAGAAATCGTTAAAAGGCTGCCGAACAGGTACCCCATCAGATCGGGGGCATATCCGGGCGTCAAATAAATAAATATTATTCCCGTTGCCATGCCCAACGCCCATAAGATCCCTATCGCCGAATCTTCCCTGATTTTTTGCCGAACAGAAAGATATTCAACGCAAAGTGCCGAAGCAACGCCAAAAAGTGAGGCTCCAACAATTGGATTGAATCCGAAAAAATATCCTATACCTATTCCTCCAAATGAGGCATGTGTAATGCCCCCGCCAAGAAATACCATCCTTCGGGATACTATGTAAGTTCCGGCCAATCCCGCGGTTATCGCGGCAAAAAGCGCTCCAAGAAGAGCATTTGTCATAAAGTCATATCCCAGTATATCCACGGCGCTGAACAGTTATTGGCTATTTTTAATGATTTTTAAGTACAGTATGCGGGACCTCTCCATGGGTAATAAGTTGTATAGGACATCTGTATGCTCGCAACTGTTCATTTGTTATCTCAGAGGATGGATGGTAATGCAGGGATCCATTGACGCAGGCAAAGGATTTTACATGGGCCGAAATAGTACCAATATCGTGCGAAACCATCAAAATGGTCATTTTGCCGTTCAACTCCTTCAATTTATCGTGAAAACTCTTTTCAAAGGCTGTGTCAACAAAACTTCCGGGCTCATCCAGTAAAAGCAATCTGGGGTTGCCAATAATAGCTCTTGCCAAAAAAACCCTTTGCAATTGTCCTCCCGATAGTTCCTTTAGTTGAGAACGGCTATATTCTTTGAGTCCCAACTCCTCCAACAGATCCCCGGCTCTCCTCTTTTCATCAGCGGAGAATCTCGTACCAGGACTTTTATGGATCATCAACCCCGATAAAACAACATCAAGCACCGACAAAGGAAAACTATTGTCACCCGTTGATATCTGCGGCAAATAACCTATAGTCGATTTGTCTATACCATCTCCCATAATAAGTTCCCCTCCTGTAGGTTTAAGTACGCCAAGAATTACCTTCAAAAGAGTGGTTTTTCCTCCTCCATTGGGTCCTATAACCCCTATAAAATCATTTTCGAATACCTTAAAATTGACATTGTCCAACACGTTACGGGTTCCATAACCTGCCGATAGTGAACGCATTTCCAGAATAACAGTCATAATAAGTCCTATCTTTCCATACTTTTGTACAATAATCCTATTATCTCCCTCATAGAGCCAAGCCAGTATTCAGCTAACGGATCTATCACAACAACTTCCGCGTCAAGATTCCTGGCTATTGAACGGGCATATCTCTTGTCAAACTCTTTCTGTATAAAGAGTGTGTTTATACCCTCGGCTTCGGCAATGTCGATCAACTTAGCCAAACTGGACGGTGAGGGTTCCTTGCCCTCCTGCTCAATTGCCAACTCCACAAGAGAATACTCTTCGGCCAGATAGGCCAGATTGGGATGATAAATAACAAAATGTTTGTTGTCGGCAAGCGAGAAAAGGGAGTCCGCTTCGGCTTCGAGTCGCTTTATTGAATCTGCCAGAAGTTCAAAGTTCCTGTTATAAAGCGTTGTGTGGCCGGGATTCAGCAACGACAAGAATTTTGTTATCTCCCGGGCTATCAACATCCCATTTTTTGGTGAAAGCCATATATGCGGATCAAAACTTCCGCCATGTTCATTATCCGTCTCTTCGTTCCCATGATGATGGGTAGATTCCAAGGGGAGTATACTATCGGCTATCGAAACAAATGGTATCCTTGGATTGATGGCCCTGAACCTCTCCATCCAGAAAATTTCAAAATCCAGATTACCGTTGGCAATGTAGGCGAGCGAATTTTCAAGATTTTTTAGCTGATCGGGATATGGTTCGTATGAGTGTGGCGAAGCTCCCGGAGGTACCATCACATTAACCTCAAAATCCCCTCCGCTGATAGTCTCCACAAAATACTTATAAGGTGCTATGCTCACGGTGATAGTCCAACGAGCCGATGTTTCCTGATTGGTGCCGCAGGAGACCAACAACAGCAATAAAGGAACTATCAGAAATCTTTTCATATAACTCCATCTTGTGCCGCGAATATAAGAATTACCCAAAGATTAGAATTACCGGTTGCGGATTAAATAATAAAAACTATTTTTGGAAACAAATACAATTTCTCGGATGAATGCGAAACAAAGGGGAGATTCTTGCGGAAATTTTAAGTAACTACAGCGACTGTTACATATTCTTGCACAACACTAAGAAGGAGTCGGTTGTCAGGAGCATACTTGATAATGGTTTTATTTGTGAAAGTCAGTTATCAAATACAACTGACAGGGTAAATCCGTTGGAACCTATTGAGGTCTCCTATTTTTTCTATCAACGGAAAGATTATGGTGAATACACGATTATCATCGCGATCCACAAAAACGTGTATGACCTGTACCTGCTTACTTCAAGGAAAAAGGGCATTCCGCTTGAAGAGGCAATGTCGGCCAAAAAACCATATTTAAGTGAAAACGAAGAACTTGTGTTCAAATTGCCACGGGAATATATACTGGGTTATTTCGATGGCTTTAAGAACCGATTGGTCAAGAATCCCGAATGGAACCCGGAATTCACAAATATCAGGCAATCCCCTTCGAAAAAATAAGTTTTTTATGTAAACCCGTACGAGTAAGCGCTGTCCGGAGATAGATTCACAACGCGAAGAGCATCAATCCCTCAACAATACGGAATTTGCTATAAGAAGGCGCCTCTTTTGGGAGACGACCCCATATTATCCAATTTAATGCGTTGAAATATATCTATTGTAATATTTCCCTCACCTTGTTATAAAGATCCTCGCCCCTCAAGTCCCTGGCGATTATTGTTCCGTTTTCATCCAGCAAAAAGTTGGCGGGTATGGAGTTAATCGAATAAAGTTGGGCAGCGGCGCTGTTCCAGTATTGCAGGTCGGATACATGTGTCCATGTCAGCTTATCGTTGGCTATGGCATTTGTCCACTCATCTTTGGTCCTGTCGAGTGAAACGCCGAAAACGTCGAATCCTCTGTTCTTAAAATCGTTGTATACCTTTACAACATTTGGATTCTCCTGTCGGCACGGTCCGCACCATCCCGCCCAAAAGTCTACCAAGAGCAGTTTTGTCCCCACCTTGGAGTACAATGAAACGGGATTCCCATCGGGATCGTTAAGTGTAAAGTCCGGAGCCTTCTGGCCCACGGAAACCAGTTTCAACTTGACCAGGCTCTCTTTCAACCCGATCATCGGCGGTATAGCCGCTACCTCGGGCGCGAGATCGTTCACCAACTCCTCGATTTTGGTTACATCCAGGTAATTCATAAGACTCGCCAGGATTATCGGCGAAAAAAAGGATGATGGATTGTCCCTTACAAAACGCTCCTGAAGATCGATGAACAACTGGTAAACCGAATCGGCTCTGTTTTCATACTCGGCCATCATAGCCTCATCGTTTTTCTGTCGCGCTATCTGGTATTGATTTACATATTCGGTATACTCTAAACCCACAGGTTGGACCGCATCCGACAAGGAGAGATAATCGTCGTGTATCCCTGATCCCGTTATCTCCATCCGATCCAATGAATCAAGTATCCCCTTCAACTGGATATTGGAATTATCCATGTAAAAGGAAGTTTGATATGGGGTGTTTCTAGCCTCCAGAATAACCGCGCGCGGATAATCCAGCGAACCTTTCATGACAAACCCGTCATTTTTTGATATAGCCGAATCGATCGTCACCATCCGATTGTTCTCAATTATCTTGAGATCAAAGACGAGGTTGTTCGCTCCAAGTATATCTGCCCTTAATTCGTATTTCGCCGACTTGCCGCATGAAACCACTATCAACGCCGATAGTGAGATCAAAAAAAATATCCTTCTCATTATAATTTGATTTCTTTGCTTTTAGCCTCTTACTAGGGCTGTTCAACGTCAGCGGTCAGCATCAGCACAACCTCGGAATTCTTTGGATCGTTGGTGTAGACATAAATAGCTTTCGTGACTTTACCCTTGTAGCCGCCAGAACTGAACACCGCTTTCAACGAAGTTGACTCTCCCGGTTTTATTGGCTGATCCTTATTTCCTTGCTGTACGGCCGTACATCCGCATGTGGAACGCACGTTCCTTATGTAAAGATCGCTTTTACCGGAATTTGTTATAACAAACTCAATATCAGCGGTTGTGGATCCTTTCATCTTTCCAATATCGTATGTTCTGTTGGGCACGCTGAATAGAGGAGCATTTTCAAGTTCCTCTTTGGTAAGCGACGAGAAATCTTCAACCAGGTTGGCTGATATATAGTAGTACGCGTTTTGGTTTGAATTGCCGTTGGTCACCACTTTGATCATATAAGTCGACTGGCCCCATCCATCGTTCTGGGTGGCATCAAAAGTACCTGAAACCAACCCTTTTTGTCCCGGCTTCAATGTTGTCGGCGTAACTTTCATGGCAAGAAAGGTCGGCACCTGATCAAAATCTATTGTAACCGGCTCATTCGAGGTGTTGATTACCTGCATCGTACGGATCTTCTTCTCCGTCTTCAGCACATTAGTGAAGGCCAGATGGTTGGATTCAAACCTAACCGGACCCGCTTCAAAAGTATACAGCTCTTCAATGGTCTTCTCCCTTGGCGTCACCTCACCCTTGATCACCAAGGTTACCATCTCGGGCTTTGAGTTGGTATAAACCGACAATGTCTTGCTGAATTTACCCGGAGCGTTCCTTGGATCATATACGGCCGTGATCTTTCCCTTTCCTCCCGGAGCGATAGGCTCCTTGGTCCAATCCGGGGTCGTGCAACCGCATGAGGTAACTATCCTTTGGATTACCAACGGCTGGTTGCCGGTATTGGTAACCTGAAAATCGTATGTTTGAGGACCTGCCTCTTCCTTGAAAGTCCCGTAATCATGTTCTTTTTCCGCCAATGTCATCACCGGCTGGGCAGTTAGCGCCAATCCGAAAAAAGCCAGCAACAAGATTAAAGATAATTTTTTCATAAGAATGTAATTTAATTGTTGTGTCTTGAGAGCCCCTGGGGCCCAACAAAGCTTGCACCACACATAATCCTGATTTTAACTGTTCGGAAAACTGGTGCTCGGCTCTTCATATAATGTTAAACGATACTTATCATATTATGTTTCTCTATCCAAAAACAACACCGGACAATCCTCCGCTAAACGGTTTTTACCGGCATAGACCCATTACGCAAATTTTCGGTCACTGATTTACATAATAAAACACCCATACTTTCTGTTTATTCAGGGAGACCGAAGAAACTCATTATAATAAACGCAAAGATACAAATATCAGACCATAAAAATGTTAATTTTTATTAAAAGAGAAATATTAATGTTTAAGGAGGAAAAAAGCCCATCTAAACTTAATAATCATTAGTTTTGTCGCTTAGCCCGATTAGATGCGACATATTTACCGTAATTCAGGGAATGGGAAACATTAAGAAACAGATATCGTTAATTTTAATCTCGTTGTTCACCATTAGCGCGAGTGGTCAGTTCTATGACGGCATGCAGATGACTTTCGGTAAAAACAGGGTCCAATATTACGACTATTATTGGATGTATTACAGGTTCGAAGATTTCGACTGTTATTTCAACGAACAGGGAAGGGAACTGGCGCAATATACGGCCAACTACGCCACAAAAAAACTGGAGGAGGTAGAGGATTTCTTCGACTACAGTCTGGAAAAAAGAATAATATTCATCATTTACAACAAAAGTGCCGAGTACAAACAATCCAACATCGGACTTGAATCGGATATGGAGGATTCATACAATACCGGGGGATTCAGTAGGATAATAGACAATAAGGTCAGCCTCTATTACGAGTCCAGTCACGTGGATTACCAGAAGCAGGTCGCCGCTTCGATTACCGAGATAATCGTCAACGAGATGTTGTACGACGCCGAAACAAAAAACAGGATTTCCAGGTCGACCAGTATCGATATCCCCAACTGGTTTCTTAGGGGACTGATGAACTATGTTGCCTTTGGATGGGATTTCCAGACCGAAGATCGGGTGAAAGACGGTATCCTGAGCGAGAAATACAAGAAAATCAACCATCTGGAATATGACGACGCTGAATACGCCGGACAGTCATTTTGGCGCTTTATTGGCAAAGAATACGGTGATGCCATCATTCCCAACATCATATATCTCACCAAAGTTTACAAAAAAATAGATAAGGGCTTCCTGTATGTCACCGGCAAAAAATTGGACGAATTGCTCGATGAATGGTACGAATATTACAGAAATGAATACAGCGACTACCAAAAAATTGGAAAAGACATCGACAATCAAATACGAAAATCCAAAAAAGAGCAGATATACCAGCAAGTGGCCGTAAGTCCCGATGGCAGGTACACCGCATATATCACGAACGACTGGGGAAGGAGAAGAATATGGTTGTACGATGAAACAACCGGCAAACGGTCGATAATTTTCAGAAAAGAGCCAAAACTGGAACAGGAGATAGACAAAAGTTATCCTGTGATGGCGTGGCATCCCAGTAGCATGATCCTCACATTTATAAACGAAGAAAAAGCCGGACTAAAATTGTACTTCTCCAGGATAGACGAAAAAAGTCTGGAAAGCAGGAACTTGTTGTATTTCGACAAAGTTTTGCACTTCGGTTATTCCCCCGATGGAACCAGGTTGGTAATGTCAGCCGTCAAAAATAGTATGACCGACATCTATGTGCACACGATAGCATCGGCAACCAGCGAACAGATAACGTACGATATAGCCGATGACCTGACTCCATCGTTCCTTGCCGGAGAAAAGGATCTGATAATCTTCTCGTCTAACCGGCTTTCCGATACCCTTTACAACAACGGCGATCCGTTGGAGAGGGTTGGTTTGACGTTCGACCTTTTCACGTACGACATCGCGAAAAAGGATAGGG
Source organism: Bacteroidota bacterium (assembly GCA_012838685.1). Taxonomy (GTDB): domain Bacteria; phylum Bacteroidota; class Bacteroidia; order Bacteroidales; family VadinHA17; genus LD21. The sequence goes on from DUOU01000156.1 coordinate 15,262, forward strand.
TGGTGACACGCCTTGCCGAAGGTGAGTATGTCGACAGGTTAGCGGCGACAGGAACCACTACATCCGACATAAGATACCTTGGTAATGCCAATGGAATAATTAACAGGTATATAGCATCGCTCGACAGTACCATAAGTTACATAGACACAGCCACACATTACAGATATTATATCGAATCAAGAGCTGTTACCGACTATGAGAGGAACATTGAGGATTACTCTGCATCGGCCAACGCCGGAAAAATAAGGGAGATAGTGTATAACCAGGGGAGAAACATCCTGAAAAACACCAAGGAGATAGAAGATCCGACATCGGATCCAAAACTTACGGAATATCGCCTTGAAAGGACCCAAATGCTGCACGAAGCCGACAGTCTGGAGCAACTTCGCCAATGGCTCGTGGCCGAAGACCGGCGTCGACGCGACACCCTGACCAAGCCTATCTATGAATATTTCGCGACCAATGAGCCAATTGACATCAGCCATTACATATTCGAGAAAGAGAAACAGAATTACTACGACGAGCTCTGGAGAAAAGATTACATGGATATTGATCTTGATACGGGTCGTCTCGAGTTTCCCCAGATACAGATCTATGAGACCGCCTTTTACTATAATTATATGGCGACCCAAATCGATTTCAGCTTTCTGAACAGCTCCTACCAGATCTATTCGGGAGGCTCCGGTTATTACAACCCGGGAGTCAACATGATGTCGACTATCGGAACAATAGATATGTTCGAAAACTACAGGATAACCGGTGGATTCAGATTTTCGGGCAACTTCGACAGTAACGAATACCTGCTCAGCCTCGATAATCTAAAAGGGAAATACGACAAACAGTTTGTATTCCACCGTCAGGGTTATTACTCCTATTCCGAGACATCGGTCTACAAAACACATACACACAATATCTACACGAGCTTGTCGCGCCCCATAACCCCGGCCTTAGCGGTGAAGGGAACGTTGAAATACCGGCTCGACAACCAGGAGTCACTCGCATACGACATGATATCCCTGGAAGAGGAGGGGATCAGACGCCATTGGGTCAGCGCCAAGGCCGAAGTTATATACGACGACACCCGCGAACGGAGTATCAACATATACTATGGTACAAGGTTCAAAATTTTTGGCGAGCTATATAAAGAACTGTTCGCCGCCCGATCCAATATGATTGTTGTAGGAGCCGACTTCAGAAATTATATCAAAATTCACCGGGAACTGATCTGGGCCAACCGTTTCGCCGCCAGCACCTCTTTTGGTCCTACAAGGCTGCTCTACTACCTTGGCGGTGTTGACAACTGGATGGGTTATCTTTTTAACAGATCAGCGCCAATGTACGACACCTCAATACCGGTGAACACCGATATTAATTATGGTTTCCAGGCATTGGCCACCAACATGAGAGGTTTCTCCCAGAACGCCCGCAATGGTACCAACTTCGCCGTATTGAACAGTGAAATAAGGTGGCCCGTGATAAGGTATTTTGCCGGACATCCGCTGAAGTCAAATTTTCTGAACTCGTTGCAGGTTGTCGGTTTTGGCGATTTAGGTTCAGCCTGGGTCGGACCAACCCCATGGTCGGGCAAAAACGCTTACGATACCAAAACATACGAGAATGGGCCTATAAAGGTCGTTGTGGATTCAAACCATTCCCCCATTATTTGCGGTTTCGGTTTCGGCGCTAGGGCCCAGATAGCGGGATATTTCGTACGAGCTGACTGGTCATGGGGCATTGACAACTACTATATACTGCCCCGTATGTTTTACCTCTCTTTCAGCAGGGATTTTTAGCTGTTCTTTACTTGGCAATAGATGTTATAATCCGCGCCTTGAGCTTAATGGTATCCACGGAAGATGATTGATACTTCTAAATATTGATCAATTCAAATATGTTTTATATTTTTGCGTAGTTAAACAATAAATCGAAACGCGATGGCTTATAAAATTAGTGACGAATGTATTGCTTGTGGAACTTGTATAGATGAATGTCCTGTTGGCGCGATATCTGAAGGCGATATCTATGTAATCGACGCTGAAACCTGTACCGACTGCGGGACATGTGCCGACATTTGCCCCACCGAAGCTATACACCCGGAATAACATTTTCCGGGAAAAAGGCATAAACGGGGGCAGGTAAACCTGCTCCCGTTTCTTTTTATAAACATTCCGTTAATCGATATTTTCAGCCTTTCCGTCAAACAAAAACCGGTTTGTATGGATATTGTTTGCCAAATAATCCGCCGGAAAATATTTTTGTAACGTTAAAATACACTTTAGAATTTGGCATCTTATAATTTTGCTTGAGCGATATCTGTTTTTAATATCGGCATGCATTAAATATCAAAAAACATGGCAAGATATGAACAAAAGAAAAACTTTGATCAGTAATCTTCCGGTACTGATCATAATAGCGTTCTCTCCTATCCTACAGGGACAGGAGAGTCATAAGTGGACCCTCAGGGAAGCCATTGATTATGCGCGGGAGAACAATATCCAGGTACAGAGCCAACAGATATCCAAGAGCCAATCGGAATTGGGTCTTGAACAGGCCAAGGCGGCGCTCTTCCCATCCCTGAGTTTTTCCAGTAACCAGAGCATAGGGTTCAGCAATACCTCCTCGTATAATGAGTTCAATGAGGCAACCGGTTCTTCAACCTATAATGGTTCCTATTCGCTGAATTCAGGAGTAACCCTCTTCGCGGGAGGCAAGCTCCGCAATAATATCAAACAAAAGGAGATCCAGGATCAGGCTTCGGGATACGATGTTGAGCAGGCAAGAACAGATATAGAGGTGTCAGTTACACAGGCCTACCTGCAGATACTCTACTCCCACGAGTCGGTTAAAATTGCCGAACAGTCTGCTGAATTATCGAAGGCACAGGCAGAAAGAGCCCTGCATATGTACAATGCGGGATCAATTTCGAAAGCGGACCTTGCCTCGTTACAGGCACAAGCCGCTAACGACGAATACCAAATAATTTCGTCCCAAACCTCCCTATCATCGGCCAAGCTACAGTTAAAACAACTCCTGGAACTGGATATGGCGGAGAGCTTTGAGATCGATTTCCCGGAGATAAATGATAGTCAGGTATTGGCCTCGATACCCTCCCTCGAGACAGTCTACAATACCGCGCTAAGCGAACTTCCCCAGATGAAAAGCTCGGCCTTGAGCATTGAAGCGGCCGATATAGCCGTGGAGATAGCCAGGGCGGCGAAAATGCCCACGGTCTCCATGAGCGCCGGCGTATCAACAAGTTCGACAACAGCTTCACCCGATCTTCTGTTTGATCAGCTAAGCAATAAAATAAACGAAAATGTGGGGATAAACATCAATGTCCCAATTTTCAACGGCAAACAGGCCAAAATAAATGTCAACAACGCCAGGCAGCAGAGTTTGTCGGCCCGGCTACAAGATCAAAACACAAAAAAGAATCTTCTCAGTACCATTGAATCCCTTTACAATGACGCATTATCCGCTCAAAGCAAATATATCTCGGCGAACAAGAAACTCGATGCCGCTAAGATCAGCTACGATATAGTGACGGAACAGTTCAACTCGGGACTCAAGAACACCGTTGAACTGATTACCGAACGGAACAATTACCTCAACGCCCAGGGGAACCAACTTCAGGCCAAGTACCAGGCCGTACTGGCTCTTAAACTGCTCAATGTTTACCAGAATCAGCCGGTTACATTATAAAATTATATATAAACAAAACCAAACAGATGAAACCCACATTATTGAATTCGAACGCGAACACGCAATGAATATAATTTTCAATTGTGCGCGGTTCCATCATACCATTAAAATCAAAATTATATTATGATGAAAAAAAGTACCTACATAATAATTGGAACAACATTGGCGGCTTTATTGGTATTCATCCTTATTCCAAAAAACAACAGGGCCGCGGATCTCTCCTATGAGACCACAAATGTGGCGATATCAACCATTTCCAACAGCGTCACGGCCACCGGAACGGTGAAACCCATCAAACAGGTTGAGGTCGGCACCCAGGTTTCGGGAATAATCGACAAGATTTATGTCGATTTCAACTCCGAGGTCAAGGCTGGCCAGCTTTTGGCCGAACTCGACAAATCTGTGCTGCAGATGGATCTTGAAGCCTCAAGGGCAAATCTCAATTCGGCCAAGATAGAGTATGACTACCAGACAATCAACTACAATAGAATCAAAGGATTGTATGAAAAAGGGCTGGTAAGTGATTCAGAATATGAGTCAGCTGAATATCAATACGCCAAGGCAAACACATCCTATCTCCAGGCACAGGCAAACAGCAAAAAAGCGGAAAGAAACATAGGTTACGCGACCATCTACTCTCCCATCAACGGCGTTGTGCTTTCAAGAGCGGTCGATGAAGGACAGACCGTGGCTTCGGGATTCAGCACCCCTACCCTGTTTACCATTGCGAACGATCTGACCAAGATGCAGGTTGTCGCCAATGTCGATGAAGCGGATATTGGGGAGGTAAAAGAGGGGCAAAAAGTGGAGTTCACTGTTGATGCCTTTCCCGGGATGACTTTTGAAGGCACAGTGTTGCAGGTACGGCTTCAGGCTTCAACAACATCCAATGTGGTGACTTATGAGGTTATAATTGACGCCCCGAATCCCGAACTCAAGCTGATGCCCGGACTTACCGCCAACGTAACCATACAGACCCTCGAAAAAACCAATATTGTTACTGTCCCCGTAAGAGCGCTCAGGTTTACCCCCGAAGGTTATGAGGGCACTATTCCGAAAAAATGTGTGTGGAGACTGGACGAAGAGGGCAAGGTTGAACCGATTGAAGTGGTAACCGGATCGTCCGATGGCATCAATACTGAAATAATTTCCGGAGTCAAGGCGGGTGACGAGATAATCACAGGTATTCAAACCGCCCCTGTAGCGCGAGCTTCCAAAAGGATTTCAGTGACAATGGGTCCGGGAGGAAACAGGAGCAACAACTCAAATGAGCAATAATTGGACGCTATTGGGGCTTCCTGAAAAGAGTTATTAAAAGCATTGAAGAAGATGAACGAGATAATTAAAGTCGACAATCTCTGCCGAGACTTCAAGGTAGGAGAAGAGGTTGTCCATGCGCTGAGGAACATTACTTTTACCATCAACAAAGGAGAGTTCATTACCATCATGGGGGCGAGCGGATCAGGAAAATCGACATTACTTAATATTCTGGGTTGCCTTGACGTGGCAACATCGGGAGAGTATTACCTCGACGGTGTTTCGGTGAGAAAGATGGATCGCAATAAAAGAGCCACCCTAAGGAACCGAAAGATAGGTTTCGTGTTCCAGTCATATAACCTACTCCCGAAAACCACCGCTATAGAGAATGTGGAACTTCCCTTGCTCTACAATAAAAACATTACCTCAACCCAGAGCAGGCAGAAATCTATCGAAGCCCTGACAGAGGTTGGGTTAGCCGACAGGCTCTACCACCGATCCAACCAGATGTCCGGTGGCCAGCAACAGCGCGTCGCGATTGCCAGAGCTTTGGTAAACGATCCCGTGATAATTCTGGCCGACGAGGCGACCGGTAACCTGGATTCGCGCACATCCTACGAGATACTGGCTCTCTTCCAAAAACTCCACAAGGAGGGCAAAACAATAATATTTGTCACACACAACCCTGAAATAGCCTCTTTCAGCGGCAGGACAATGGTGTTGAAAGACGGCAGGGTTATACATGACACCCCAAACATGAAAATAGCTTCGGCAAAAGCTGTACTTGACACATTGCCCGTAGAAGAAGAGGAGGAAGATATTGCCCGACACATCGTATAAAAAGAACAAAAAATGAGATACAGTAATTTGATCAAAATTGCCCTCAAAGCGCTCGCTAACAACAAGACAAGAGCGTTGCTCACAATGCTGGGTATTATCATTGGAATCATGTCGGTTATAGTGATCCTGGCGTTAGGTAGCGGAGCCAAGGAAAGCATAAAAGATCAGATAGGGACCATGGGCTCCTCAGATATGATAATGATAATGCCCTATATGGGACAAGAGGGAGGAGTCACGCAAAGCGCCTCCAATATGCAATCATTGAAGAGAGAAGATTACGAATCTTTACTGAACGATGCCAAATTCCTCAAAGCTGTATCACCTGTAGTTACAACCGGAGGCCAGGCAATTAGCGGCTCGAATAACACGCCAACTACAATGTACGGGGTAAGTCCGTCATATCTCGGTATACGCAACATAAATGTCTCCTCCGGGGCTATCTTCGGCGACGATGATGTGAGCAGGGCAACAAAAGTGTGCCTGCTGGGCAGGACCGTAGCGGACAACCTCTTCCCAGATGGCGAGGATCCTCTTGGAAAAACCATCCGTTTCAACTCCACACCAATGAAAGTTGTCGGTCTCCTCGAATCCAAGGGAGCCAGTTCAGTGGGACAGGATCAGGACGATATGATTATCGCTCCATTCACAACCGTACAAAAAAGGTTTTTGGCGATAAACCATCTCCATAGCATATACGCATCAACGGTCTCCGAAGAATATACCAATGAGGCTATGGCCGAAATAAAGGAAATACTGAGGAGAAACCACAAGATATTGGAAGGCAATGATGACGATTTCCAGTTGATGTCCATGGAAGAGGTGATGGGCACGATCGATTCCGTAACCGGGCTTCTCACGACCCTGCTCGCGTGTATCGCCGGAATATCGCTGCTGGTCGGCGGCATCGGGATCATGAACATAATGTATGTCTCCGTTACGGAGAGAATAAAGGAGATTGGGCTAAGGATGTCGATTGGCGCCAAGGGTATCCATATCCTTATACAGTTCCTGATAGAAGCGGTAATAATCAGTCTGCTTGGAGGTTTGATAGGAATTATTCTCGGTTGGGCCGTCTCCGCGATAGCCGGACTGTTTCTGGACATGAACACAGTCATACAGCCTTCATCGGTAATAATATCATTCGCTATATGCACTCTCACCGGCATTTTCTTCGGATGGTATCCCGCCAAAAAAGCGGCCAACCTCAATCCGATAGATGCCATCAGATATGAATAGAACCAAACAAAAAAACGGTATAATCCTTTACAAAAAAGAGCAACAATATCTTATAAATATTTAACCGATTTGTTTAAATTTATGAAATCAATAAAAACCTTATAACTATCTAAATTCAAGAAGATGAAAAAAATGACAATTTTTCTGGCAGTAGCGTTTGCCTTGATATGCGCTTCCACGGGCCTCCAGGCCCAGAAAGCTTTGACGGGAACCGAATATTTTAGCGGGTTCTGGATTGTTAGCGTCGAAATGGCGCCGGAATATTCCTTTATGGCCTCTTTCTACACCAATGAGGAGAAAAAATTTGTGGGAAGCGTCAGTGGAAGCGATGGCAGCTTTCAAATGCTCGACAACGTGAAAGTGGAAGGAAATCTCCTTACCGCCTCAATCTACAATCCGGAGATGGGAACTATCAATATCAGGATCGAGAAAAAAGATGAAGATAACGCTACGGGTAATATAATGGATGGCTCATCAGCCATTATCTGTAAGCGTTATGTTCCGGAAAAAAATTAAAAATCGATACCGTTTCCAATCTGTTCAAAATAGCGAATTAGTGGGTAAAACACGGAATACCGGCCTGCTCTCGATGTTCCGGAATCTTTGAACTTTACGGCTTATGGCACATATTGACCGATTCGACAAAAGGACCAATCGCGCGGTGATAACGATTAATATTGTCGCCGTAATACTTTTTTTATGCCTGCCCCTGCTCTTTACACCCCTCGATAATGCCAAAGAATTATTCAATATATATATAAGGATTTTATCCTCTATTTTCCCTATTCTGTTTGTTTTCTATTTTAACTTCTACTTTTTGATAGCCCATTTGCTTTTCAAAAGGCGCTGGAAATGGTACATATTATCCAATATTATTGTTTCGGCACTGATATCGTCGATTTCGATTATCGTTTACAAATTGTTTCCGGACAGTTTCAAGGATTTATACGATATACCAAAGGCAATATTTTTTGGCAGGGATCTCTTTTTGGTGATCATAACCGCGACCCTGGCCGTGGCCATCAGGATGACGATTGAATGGTACAGGACAGAGAACGCCAAGGCGAAACTTGAGGCGGCAGCAAGCCAGGCAGAACTGAAAAATCTAAAAAGCCAGCTCAATCCCCATTTTCTGTTCAATACGCTTAACAACATCTACTCACTTATCGCGATCGACAGAGATAAGGCCCAACATTCCGTTCTGGGTATCAGCAAGATATTGCGGTATGTATTGTACGACAACAACCAAGACAAAGTACCGCTCCACAAAGAACTGCTTTTCACGAAAAGCTATATAGAACTGATGTCATTGCGACTGACAGAAAAAACAGATGTAATAACAGATATTACTGAAGAGACCGACGGAACCATGATAGCTCCGCTTATGTTCATATCCCTTATAGAGAATGCCTTCAAACATGGCGTATCGCATGAGGAACATTCATTTATTGATATAAATATACGGTTGGCGGACAACAAGGTAATCTGTACAGTTAAAAACAGCTATTTTCCAAAGAGTCAAAACGACTATAGCGGCTCAGGCATCGGCATTGCCAACCTCAAGCGTCGTTTGGAACTTCTGTATCCCAAAAAACATAAATATGAGATCTCCATGACCGAAAAAATTTACTCATCAACTTTAATAATTGAAACCGACTGACAATGGAACTTAAATGCGTGATAGTGGACGATGAACCCCTGGCGCTCAACCTGCTTGAGGATTACATCAAACGGACGCCCTTTTTGAAACTGGTTGCCCGATGCGGTAGTGGCGTGGAGGCGCTCAGAGCAATAAACGAAAACGATGTCGATCTGGCGTTCATAGACATCCAGATGCCCGGTCTTAACGGTCTGGAACTATCGAAAATGGTGGAAGATTGCGCTATTGTCTTCACCACGGCTTTCGAACAGTACGCTATCGAAGGTTTCAAGGTAAACGCTATCGATTATCTGTTGAAACCCTTCAGCTACGCCGAGTTTCTTGTGGCCGCCAACAAAGCCCTGAAACAGATAGAAATCGTACGTGCCGCTAAAACCGGATCGTATCCCCCGACTCCCGTCAACATCGTCGTGAAAGCCGGTTATCGGCAGCAGATCATAAACACTAACGAGATACTTTACGTTGAAGGGGTACGCGACTATATAAAGATAAATATGGAAGACGGAACTAACATACAGACCCTTATGAGCCTGAAAGCCGCCGAAGAGATGCTCCCAGAAAAAAATTTCATCAGAGTCCACAGATCTTTTATCGTCAACATCGACAAGGTAAAAACCATAGAGCGCAACAACATAGTCTTCGGCAAACAGTACATACCTATTTCGGATTCTTACCGCGACAACTTCAACAGGCTTTTCTCCAGTAAAACCATCAACTGGTAAAGTGGTTCACCAAATATAAAAATGATCCCGATTTTAAATTTTAATTTACTCACTGCACTGGGTTCAATTATTTTAAATATCCCCCACAAAAACAGGACTTGGCACATATTTTGATGTATTAAAGATTGAAAAACTTGATCATATAAATGTAAAGGAGTTTCAATCTTCCATTTTATTGATTATATTGCAATCTGATTCTTAATAAATAAAATCTACCAATTATGAAAACTAAAAATAACACTATCAAAGGAATGGTTGGCTACACAAACAAGCTGTTTATAGCGATGATCGCTGTTTTGGGCATCACCCTTATTTCTTTCAAGCCAGCTCCAACGGCCGTTTCAACAGCTGGCGACGTTTCAATCAAAGGTGTAATAACCGATTCTTACAGTAAAAAACCGATTATGGGAGCTACTATTTCCGTTAAAGGAACCGACACAAAAACAACAACCAAGAAAAACGGGTCTTATAAGATAACTGCCCCAGATAACGCTAAAACATTGGTTGTTACGTGCCCCGGCTACGAACAACTGGAAGTTGCCATTTCCGGAAGAACCAAAATCAATGTCACAATAAGCCTGAAATACGACAATCCCGACACCTGGAACTAACATAACCCTTGTTTATGCCCATAACTTCCCACAATGGTCCGGCGGCTAAATCAATAATCAGAACAGTAATCCTGTTCGCCACGATTATTGCTGTCCCGCTTTTCGTCTGTTTTTCGGTTGCCGGCGAGCAACCGAAACTGGGACACAAAAGCGTAAGGATAATCCATGAAGGTGGTTTTAAGTTCAAGGATCTGAACAAGAACGGTAAACTAGATCCTTATGAAGACTGGCGATTGCCGGTGGATGAGCGTATTTCAAACCTTGTCGGCCAGATGACCCTGGAGGAAAAGGTCGGACTTATGTTTCATACCAATTTTGCCGTGCCAGCCGACGGTTCGGTCAGATATAAAATATCCCGAAGAGAGAGAAAAGCGCTTGAAGGGGCGGGGTATGGCAATATGACCGGCCAGACTTTGGCAACGGCTACCGCGAAAGAGTATATCGAGGAAAAAAATTTCAGGTGCATACTTAACAACGGAACCGCTGAGCCGGAACTGTTCGCCAGGTGGTCCAATGAAATGCAGGAGATAGCGGAAAAAAGTAGGCTCGGCATACCTATCCTGTTCAGTTCCGATCCCCGGCATGGAATAGGTTCCGGAAGCCATGTCCATGGTGAACAGTTTTTCTCGGAGTGGCCGGGCCTGGAGGGACAGTACGGAATCGCCGCATCCAGGGATACAGTTTTGATAAGGAAATATGGAGAAGTTATCGCCGAAGAGTTCAGGGCCGTCGGGTTGCATATGTTGCTTGGGCCACAAATCGATATAACTACCGAACCCCGATGGAGAAGGAATTTCGGATCATTCTCGGAATCAGCGGACCTCACTTCCGAAATGTTGGCCCATTTTATGGACGGTGTTCAGGGCAATTCAGTGGAACCTGACAAAATCCTGACCATGCTGAAGCACTGGCCCGGCTCAGGTCCGCACAAAGGGGGAACAGGCGACTGGCTGGTCTATCCGGGGGATAATCTTGATTACCATCTTATTCCCTGGAGAACCGGTTTTGAAAAGGGAGCTTTGGGCGTAATGGGTTATTACAGCGGAACTTATCATGATACCCTGGGAGTAAACTTTTCAAAATACTTTTTAACGGATATTCTCAGGAACCAACTTGGGTTTACCGGAGTTATCTGCACCGACTGGCAGGTTGTTGGACGCAAAGGCGTCCTCTACCCCGCACTTGTGGGCAATCCCATAATAGATCGGTTTGAGATGGCGATCAATGCCGGTGCGGATCAATTTGGAGGAGAGGTGTTGTCGGAGGATGTTGTCCAACTGGTAAAAATGGGGAGAATACCCGAAAGTCGGATCGACCTCTCAGTATCGAGAATTTTGCGGTGGCACTTCAAACTGGGTCTTTTTGAAAATCCTTACGTGGACCCGGATGAGGCCGGAAAAATTGTTGGAAGCGAAAAAAACAGGCAGTTGGGATACCAGGCTCAACTTAAATCCATTGTCTTGCTTGAGAACGACGGTTTGTTGCCGTTCACAAATGGAGGAGCAAAACCCCGGCTTTATCTGTTCGGCATCGACTCCACCGTTGCCGCCAATTACGGTCAAATAGTGGATGATCCTGCGGAAGCCGACCTGGCTATCCTGAAAGTCAGTTCCATCGGAACAGACCTTCCCGGCGCGACGCCACAAGGAGACAACACCGAAGTAAACATCGATTTTCCGGAACATACAATGGAAATGATAAGGAAGGTAGCCTCATCAAACACTCCTATCGTTGTGGATGTAAACCTGGAACGGGCCCTTATTGTGCTGCCTAAAGAACTTTTAAACATCTCCAAAGCTACCTTAATGACATTCGATGTGCATGACGCTCCCCTTCTGGATGTGATTTTCGGCAAATTCAATCCTATAGGTAAATTGCCGTTTGACCTTCCCTCCTCCATGGAGGCTGTTCGTGAACAGTTTGAGGATGTACCATTCGACACCAAAGATCCTCTTTACAGGTTTGGACACGGCCTCTCCTATGAATAGTCATTTGGGCATATATGCCCCACCCTATTCCCCGTTTACCTTTATCTCGGACGATAATTCCATAACTTTTTTGTAGACAGCGCCTACCCCGCTAATCATAAAAGAGCCGCACTATTGGCCGTTTTGATAATGATAATATTGGCTTTAACGGGCAAGGTCAAGGCAAAAACATTAAATTAGCGCCGACATAAAAAGCCGTCACCAATGACAAAAGAAAAAAGAAATAAGATTCTGATGATTGTATTGATAATAATATCGGTTGTCGGAATAGACCAGTCATCAAAATATATTGTCAGGGAAAATGTGGAATATAACTCTAAGACCAATCTCCTTGGCGAGTACCTTATACTCACAAAAATAGAGAATACCGGGGCTTTCCTGGGGTTAGGCGATTCCATCCCAAGACCAATGTTCGTTGTTTTTATGATACTGTTACCTTTGATTGTTATGGGGTATGCCTTTTATTATATCATCAAGAGCAACGATCCCACAAAATTGC
>DUOU01000157.1 GCA_012838685.1 Bacteroidota bacterium
CAACTTTCTTTGGTGCCGCTTTTTTTACGGTAGGCTCAGTGGCAGCAGCTTTTTCAGTTTTCTTTGGTGCCGCCTTTTTTACGGTAGGTTCAGCCACAACAGCCTCCTCGACTTTTACTTCAACCGGTTTTGCCTTGGTGTCGGCCGGCTTTTCCTCTTTGGAGGGCGCTTTTTTCGCTTTCTTCGCCCCGATACGGAGGATCTCTACTTGGGTAAAATCTTGGCGATGACCATTTTTAACCCTATATCCTTTCCTTCTTTTTTTCTTGAAGACGATAACTTTTTCGCCGCGGACGGTGTTGTCCAAAATCTTTCCCTCAACGACCATGCCCTCTATGGTGGGTTCGCCGATCGTGATCTTGTCCCCATCTTCCAATAACAATACCTGGTCGAACTCAACAACCTCTCCTTCGGGAATAGATTGACGATGGACGAAAATCTTTTTTCCCTGTTCTACCTTAAATTGCTGACCAGCAATCTCTACAATAGCGTACATTTTCTATGTTTTTATGTTACTCCGCGAGGCGGACAACCCGATGCTGACACTTCAATTGCCCCTATGGATTTAATTTTTAATGGACTGCAAATATATACATTATTGTTGTTCTACAAACCCCATTGGGTGAAATTTGTTTAAACTTAGCCTGTTTTATTCCGCGAAGGTAAAAACTGATTGTTGATTAAAACCCCTGCTTAACATTTAAATAAGAGACCAAATTGTCTATATTTGTAAGTATCTAATCGTGCCAATAGCACTTAAATTAAATAATATCGCGATGAAGAGAGTGAAACTTAAAACATTGGGTGTTTCTTACAGTCAGAACCAGGCAGGGGCTTATACTTTATTGCTGGAAGAGGTGGAGGGGAAACGCAGGATTCCCATTGTTATAGGAGGTTTTGAGGCGCAGGCCATCGTTATCAAACTGGAAAACCTTGAGCCTCCGCGCCCCTTGACACACGATCTTTTCAAAAATTTTGCCGATAAATTCAATATTTTTATCAGTGAAGTGGTGATAAGCAATTTTGAGGACGGTGTTTTTTTTTTCGAGGATAATATGCAGTGATGGGACTAAAGAGCTATCCATTGATAGCAGAACCTCAGATGCCGTGGCCCTGGCTTTGAGATTCGGTTGCCCGATATATATTGATGATGAGATTCTGGAACTTGCCCAAATATTGAGAGAACCTGAAAAAACCGCGGAAAATCTACCTAACAGCCCAGGCAAGGAAAAGGGATCCAAATATGAGTTATACTCTGATGATGAACTGCACAGGATAATTGATGAGGCCATAAAGAAGGAAGATTATGAAACTGCGGCAATAATCAAGGAAGAGATTGACAGGAGGAAGAAGCGATCCTGAGGCTGAACTTTTTTGATATCGGGTAAACGCCGACAAGTTTGTTCAGGGTTGTCGGCGCGGTTTCGGATCATAGGGTTTTTTGGATAAAATAGCTGTCCATATGTCGCCCGGAGGCGGATGGGCAGCAAAACAACAACAGGAAAAAGACAAATAATAAGAGACCAACAAATAGATGAAACAGTATCTTGAACTCCTCGACCATGTAATGACCAACGGCGTAAGCAAGGTTGACCGTACGGGAACGGGGACAATAAGCGTTTTCGGATATCAGATGAGGTTTGACCTTTCGAAAGGATTTCCGATATTGACGACCAAAAAGTTGCATATTAAATCGATTGTACACGAACTTCTTTGGTTTATATCGGGCGATACGAACATAAAATATCTGAAAGATAATGGTGTCAGTATCTGGGACGCCTGGGCCGATGCGGACGGTAATCTTGGTCCCGTGTACGGCAAACAGTGGAGGTCATGGTCGGCTCCCGATGGCAAAGTGATCGATCAACTGACGAACGTGGTAAAAGACATCAAGGAAAATCCCCACTCCAGGCGACATATTGTTTCGGCCTGGAACGTGGGGGAAATTGATAAAATGGCTCTTCCCCCATGTCACCTGCTTTTCCAGTTCTACGTGGCTGAAGGCAAGTTGTTATGTCAACTATATCAGAGAAGCTGTGACATCTTTTTGGGAGTACCCTTCAATATCGCCTCATACGCTTTGCTGACAATGATGGTTGCGCAGGTGACAGGCTTGGAACCAGGGGATTTTGTACACACCCTGGGCGACGCCCACATCTATCGGAATCATCTGGAACAGGTAAAACTACAGCTTACCAGGGAGCCTTATCCACTGCCCAGGATGGCAATAAACAAGGAGGTGACCGATATATTGAAATTCCGGTACGAGGATTTCTCCCTTACAGATTATGTCTCCCATCCCCATATAAAGGGAAAAGTTTCCGTTTAAACAGGTTGATATGATTTCAATAATAGTGGCCATATCGGAGGATTATGGTATTGGCAAGGGAAATGATCTGCTTTGGCATATTCCCAATGATCTGAAGTACTTCAAAAAGGTAACAATGGGATCTCCCGTTGTAATGGGCAAAAGAACGTGGTACTCATTGCCAAGGCGACCGCTCCAGGGAAGACGGAATATTGTGCTGACAGACGTTATAGGAGAGACCTTTGAGGGGGCGGAAGCTGTTTATACCATTGATGGGGCGCTTGGTAAAATAGAGGGTGACAAGGAGTTTTTTATTATCGGTGGCGGTAGTGTTTACCGACAGTTTATGCCGTACGCCGACAGGCTATATATTACGATGGTCCACAAAACGACGGACGCTGATGTCTATTTTCCCGAGATCAAAAGCGAGGAGTGGCAGATAATTTCGGAGGAACCCCATCTGGATTGCGACATTCCCCATACATATATAGTTTATGAACGGATTTGAACAGTGGTTATACCGCTTTAAGTACCTTTAAATCAATTCTTTCAAGTTTATTGTCAGCATAATCTACGGTAATCTCCAAAGTTCCCCCCTCATTGGATTTCATCTCAAACATGGCATCGAGCATGATTGTCTCGCATATTGATCTCAGTCCCCTGGCTCCAAGTTTGAATTCAA
>DUOU01000158.1 GCA_012838685.1 Bacteroidota bacterium
CACAGGAATCTGAAATATCGCCATCAGGTCAACATAGACGATTATAAGGTCGCTGATTCCTCCTTTATGGATGATGACGACTGTCAGTTTACATCCGATGAGTTGATGGGCGTGCTGAACGAGTTGCCTCCCGGCTTCAGGATGGTTTTCAACCTGTACGCTATAGAGGGTTACAAGCACAAGGAGATAGCGAAACAGTTGAATATCGACCAGGGCACGTCAAAATCGCAGTACTCCCGGGCTAAAGCGCTGATAAGGGCGAAACTGGACAAGCTGGCGATGGAAAAACGCAAGCCTCCAACGGAAAAAGAATAGATAGGATAAGATTTTACTTTGCATAACAGGATAGGGTCAACAGGGTTATGGTGAAGAAGAAAAAGGAAGATAAAATTTTGAGGGATCTCTTCAGGAATGGGCTTGAAGGTGTGGGTGTCGACCCGTCACCTTCCTTCCATAGCGCCTTGATGAAAAGCGTGCGCCGGGGCGAGTTCTTCTCCTTTATCCCCTCAAAATTTAATGTCTGGTATGCCGGACTTATCGCCGTAGCCGTAGCCGCCACAACTTTGGTGCTCACCGTTGGAGGCGACAAGGAGGTTGCTCCCCCGGAACAGCCTGTTATGGAGAGTGTTGCCGTAACATCGGCGGATTCTTTGTCTGTTGACTCCATGGCGGTCGGGGTCGCCGCTCCCGTTGCGGATGCTCCACCTGTCGGTGAAGGTGAACCTATGCCGAAGTTGGCGGGTGTTCCCGTAACAACAGAGGAGAAGAGCCCGGAACCTGTTTCTTCTCCCGTCACCGCACCTAAGGGCGACGAAGAGGCTGAGGTTGGGATTTCGGAACAGAAAGTTGACACCACCCCGTCGGTGGTGGCCCAGACGTTGCCTATCGGGTTGGCGACAACCGAAAAGCCTTCGATCAGGAGCGTCGCCGAGCCTCTCTTCACGGCATCGACATATAAGGGATGTCTGCCCCTTGGCGTCAGCTTTACCGCTGCCGCAGCGGAGGGCGACTCCTACAGATGGTCCTTCGGGGATGGCGGATACTCTTCCGACAAGGATCCTGAGTGGCTGTTCGATGAAGAGGGAGAATATGAGGTTACCCTTAAGGTATTCCGGGGAAATGAGGTTACCGCCTCCTTCTCATCGACGATAACCGTATATCCCAGGCCGGTAGCCCGTTTCGAGATCATGCCCGAAGAGGCTATAATTCCTGACGATGTGATCACCTTCCTCAACTATTCAACGGGAGCGTTGGCTTACAACTGGTCGTTTGGCGATGGCGGGGGATCCCAACTTTTTGAACCCACACATAAATATAGCAGATACGGCAATTATGACGTGACCCTGGTGGCCTTGTCGGAGTTCGGTTGTGGTGACTCGTTGACCCTCTACAATGCCTTCTCCAAGTCCTCCTATTCAATAGAGTTTCCCAACGCCTTTATCCCCAACCAATCCGGAGAGTCGGGCGGATATTATACCGATTCGCCCGCGGAGATCGACAGGGTTTTCCATCCCGTTTACAACGGAGTGGCGTCGTACCAGTTGAGGATATATAACCGTCAGGGCATGCTGTTGTTCGAGAGCAACGACCTCTCCATCGGCTGGGACGGTTATTACAGGAGCCATATCTGCGATCCGGGAGTCTATATCTGGAAAGTCCGCGGCACCTTTATCAACGGCGAGCCCTTCACCCGCATGGGCGACGTTACCCTGATCAACATATCCGAATAACGGGGCAGCGGATAGGGTTTCCCGCCTTCCCCCGCCTGTGCGCACGAGTATCGGACAAATTTCGGGTCGGAGTTTTTAGTGGATTAAGGAAGGCGACCGACCGAGGAGCAGTTGAATTGTTACAACAATTTGTATTCAATGAGGTAAAATATTACGTACATTTGGCTGTACACTTGAACGGTGAGAACAATTCTTAAATATGGAGCGCTTAAAAAACGACAGATCATAAGATTTTTGTGGGAAGAAACAGTTGTCTAGTTCAGTTCTTTTTTAGGTAAAGTGTGGATTGATAACGTTATACCAATAAAATATATCAACTATAGTAACATACATATACGTTGTGTGTTACAATAAAATAAACATAAACAAATGAAATTTTAGTGAATGACAAAAATTTTGGGAATTTCAGCTTTTTACCATGATTCAGCGGCCGCATTAATAATTGATGGTGAAATAATTGCGGCTGCCCAAGAGGAAAGATTTACCAGAAAAAAACATACACCTGACTTTCCTGTCAACGCCATCAGATATTGCCTTGAACATTCGGGATGCGGCATTGACGAACTTGATGCAGTAGTATTTTACGACAAACCTCTTTTGAAATTTGAGAGGTTGCTGGAAACTTATTATGCGTTCGCTCCGAGAGGACTGAGGCAGTTTATCGTATCAATACCGGTATGGCTAAAAGAAAAAATGTTTCTCAAGAAAATGCTCTATGAGGGACTGGCAGAGATAGAGAAGTACGATAAAAAGAATTTGAAGCTGCTGTTTCCCGAGCATCATATGTCGCATGCGGCGAGTGCTTTTTACCCATCACCTTTCAGGGAGGCGGCGATTCTCACGGTGGACGGCGTGGGCGAGTGGGCAACGGCGACCATTTGTCACGGGAATGGCAGAAAGATCTCTTTGCTAAAAGAGATGCGGTTTCCACACTCTGTCGGGCTGCTTTACTCTGCTTTTACATATTATCTTGGTTTCAGGGTGAACTCGGGAGAGTACAAACTAATGGGTTTGGCTCCTTACGGCAATCCTCAATCTGAGCAAACAAATAATTACATAAAACTGATTTACGATGAAATCGTTACGGTTAAAGATGATGGTTCCATTTGGTTGAATCAGAAATACTTTAATTATGCTTCAGGTCTGAAAATGGTCAACGAATCCAAGTGGGAGAGGCTTTTTGGTTTTCCCGCCGTAAAGCCAGACGGCAAGATAGAGCAGAAACATTGCGATCTTGCCTATGCCATCCAAAAAATCACCGAGGATATTGTAATAAAAATGGCAAAAGAAGCCAAAAGAATCACTGGCTCAGATTTTCTTTGCATGTCGGGAGGCGTTGCGTTAAACTGTGTTGCAAACGGCAAACTGGTTAAAGAAAATGTTTTTAAGGAAATTTTCATTCAGCCTGCCGCTGGCGATGCCGGTGGAGCATTGGGAGCGGCCCAGATTGCGCATCATATGTATTTCGATCAAAAACGTGAAGTGCCATTAAATGGCGATTCTATGAAAGGTTCCTATCTTGGCCCCGATTTTTCTGATAAAGAGGCCGTTATTTCCTTTAAAAAACACAAGGCGGTTTACCATTACTTTGGTTCGTTTGACGATTTATGCGTTGAAGTATCCGATTTGCTGGATAAAGGTAATGTTGTCGGGTGGTTTCAGGGCAGGATGGAGTTTGGTCCGAGGGCTCTTGGGAACAGAAGCATATTGGGTGATGCGAGAAATAGAGAAATGCAGAAAAAACTGAATCTCAAGATTAAGTATAGGGAAGGCTTCCGTCCATTTGCGCCATCTGTTCTGATTGAAAGTTCGGACGAGTTTTTTGACTTACCGGTTTCATCACCTTATATGTTATTGATCGCTTATGTTAATAAAGAGAGGAGAAATACTCTGCCCGACAATTACAATGAACTAGGCCTTTGGGAAAAACTTTACTTTGAAAGGAGCGATATTCAATCGGTCACGCACCTGGATTTTTCTGCACGAGTCCAAACCGTACACAAAGAAACAAACCCAAGGTATTGGCAACTGATCAATACATTTAAAGAAAAAACCGGTTATGGCATTATTGTTAACACGAGTTTCAATGTCCGCGGCGAACCAATTGTTTGTACACCGGAAGACGCTTATAAATGTTTTATGCGTACTGAAATGGACTACCTTGTGGTTAACAACTTTTTCCTGAAAAAGACAGAACAACCAGATTGGGAAAACAGAGAAAAATGGATGGTTAAATTTCAAAAGGACTAATAATGAAATCGAATAACAAAATATACTCTTTTTTTGTTGCGTTTGCACTTTTGTTCTGGAATCCAATTAGTTATTTTTTTATATACGGTACCACACAGTTTTTTTCAGTACGATATAATCAATTTTTTATTGGGTTTTATTCATTTGTGTTTCTGATAGGCGTGCTTATTATTTGTCTGATTCAGAAAAACAAGATTAATGAAAAAGGCAAAAAGATTATTTTCACAGTTGCTTTCACAGGGATACTGTTTTCCGCATTAGTTTTAATTGATAGTATTATTGGGTTGACATTAAAAAAGGAAATGGTACCAGTTCAAAAATATGAAGGATTAATTTTTGAGCCTAACAGTCAAGCAAGGTATCATACAATTGAATTCGACTATGTGGCTAATATAAACAGTTTGGGGCTTCGTGATAGAGAGGTAAATATAGAAAAGGGCAATAGATATAGGATATTATGTTTTGGTGATTCTTTCACTTTCGGATGGGGTGTTGATGTTGAAAACAGTTGGCCCAGAAAACTCGAACAATATTTTCATGAAAATGGATTCAAAAATATTGAGGTTATAAATTGTGGTCAAGGGGGGCAATATACAACCACTTACAAAAAATATATGTTAAAAGTAGTGCCTCTATTAAAACCCGATTTGGTTTTAGTTGGAGTATTATCATTAGATGATTTGGCCCAACTTTATGAGAATAATTTTGAAATTAGTGTTTCATTGTTAAAAACAGACTTACCAGCAATTTCAAAAAAAGTGAAACGTATTATTAAGGCGTACTTAAATGCTTCATTCGTTAACATTCTATCTATTACAGGTGATAAAACCAAAAAAACCGTGCAAATCAAATCATCTTGGGAAGCCTCTTCTAATAATATGATAAGTGGATTTAATAATTTGCAAAAAAAACGATTTTATACACTTAATGATACTGTACAAAACTTATTTAGAACTGGCAATCTCAATGTCGGATTACTACGGTATTACATTGACTTCCCCGATAGGACAGCTATTTTTAATAATCCAAATAATTCAGCAACAAAATTTTCCATTAAAGAAATGAACAAGGACATTAAAGATATGAAAGCTATTTGCCAGGAAAACAATTGTGAACTTGTATTTATAAATTTACCGAGTGCCGACTTTACTGGACATAAAGTTATAAGAACAGCAAACGATATTCTCAATCCATTTTTTGAAAAAAACAATA
>DUOU01000159.1 GCA_012838685.1 Bacteroidota bacterium
ATTTTCCTGAAGAGAGGGTGGTAGGCAACAGTTTTGTTATAGATCTGGAAATTGAGACTGACCTGTCATTGCCATCAAAAACCGACAATCTTGATGATGCCGTGGACTATCAGAAAGCCTATAAGATCGTAGCCTCGGAAATGGAGGAAAAGTCGGCTCTACTGGAGAACATCGCGGGCAGGATATTGAAGTCCCTCTCCACGGAACTGGAGGGAATTATTGGAGCTACGGTAAAAGTGGCAAAAATAAATCCACCCTTGGGGGGAAAGGTCAAATCGGTAAGCATCACCGAAAGCTGGCACAGGTAATCCTTGTCCAATAGCAAAATTTGTGGGTCCCTATCCAGCAATTTTAATTGCTGGCAGCTCATTTAAGCGCTAAAAAATCATATTTTCTCCCGCCAAATCGCCGCAACAACAAAAGAATTAAAAAAATTACTAACTTTGTGTTCCTTTTGGTCGGTTGACCGAGTGGCTAGGTAGCGGTCTGCAAAACCGTGTACGGCGGTTCGACTCCGCCACCGACCTCAAAAATCCCGGTACTATGTGCATGGGATTTTATCTTTTTTGCGCAGATAGGTTGCCCGATTAAGGCGTAAAAACATTAAAGAGCGCGAGGCGGATGCCTCGGGGATTTTAGTGATGGCCCCTATTATCGCAAACCTAAACGGTAACTGAATTTTACCAGAAAAACGTTGTGCGGGAAAGCGATATCATTGTTGAACAGCTCTCCCAGATTTCTGAAATAATCCATCTCCCCGGAACGTTCATAATAGTCGCGCGATTGGCTCCACACCAAATAGATAGTGGAGCCCGGGCTGTATTCCCACCTGAACATCAGGTTTGAGAGATACTCCCTAACATGAAAATCGCTGTTATTAAAACTATAATCAACCGTTCCGTCAATATTCTCGTCAACATAGTAACTCCCGTCGTTATGGCTTATCTGATCCGCGGAGTACAAATTAAACCTATCGGTGTACCTATCCGCCATCGGGTCGGTTATATGTTTGAAATCACTGTAACCTCCCGTGGCTACAAATGGTTGTCCCCAGTACTGGAAAGTCATATCGGGCGTAATATTCAGGTTTACCCTGAACGAAGCGCTGACAGTTTTCCTGTTTATAGAGGCAAAAACATATCTATCGGTTCCGTTATAAACCTTTTTTGTAACGTACTGCCATTGACTAAAAGAGTTTGAGTATCCCGGCTCAAAAGAGAGTGAGGCAAATTTGACCGGCCTGTAGCTATATGATTGGCCGATATAATACTCCTTTGAACTGTTCTCAAAGCCTCGCCGCGCGTTGCCACGTGTGCTTACCTCAAATTTTGCCCTGCTATCGGTTGAAAAACCTCCTGAAATCGAAACCGATCCCGGTGTTTTTATCATTGGTCCACCTCTTAAGGCACCACTGGAGAGACCTCCACCACTAATATTTCCGTTCATCCGAAACGACCAATAATTCTTGAATCCGATATTTGCTCCGTACTCCAACCCTTTATCGAGAATATTGCCCCCAAAATCATTTGCCAGAAACATACTCATATTTACGGAATAGTTTCTGTAAAAAGTCTTGGGTTCCCACTCCCTGTAACTGCCCCACAAAAAGGACAACACCATGTCAGCCGACTGCATATAACCCAGATCGTTGATTTCAAAGCCGGG
>DUOU01000160.1 GCA_012838685.1 Bacteroidota bacterium
CCCCCTGTTTTTTTCATATATTCCACGAATTTTGGTTAGATTCGCGGAACTTTGATAAAACCCATGTACCATGAACAGGCTTTTAATTTATTTATCGGTAATTTTTATGTTATTATCCAGTTGCGGGAACTCTAAAAAAGAGAATCCTTTTTTTACTGAGTGGGATACACCCTACGGTGTAGCGCCTTTTGACCAAATTAAACCAGAACATTTTAAACCGGCTTTTCTCGCCGGCATGGAAGAGCACAAGAAGGAAATTGACGCTATCATAAACAACAAAGATGAACCTACATTCGAAAATACCATAAAGGCGTATGAGTACAGTGGCGCTATGCTTTCAAGGGTAAGCAGGATTTTCGGTGCCCTGAACTCGGCCAATACAAACGACGAGATACAGAAGATAAATGTTGATATGTCGCCTCTTCTCTCGAAGCACAGCGACGATATCGCTCTTAACGCTGTGCTGTTCGACAGGGTTAAAAGCGTGTACGAAAACCAAGATCAATTCAACCTCAACGCCGAAGAGAAGATGCTGCTGGACGAGATGTACAAGGATTTTGTTCGCAGTGGCGCCAACCTGTCAGATGCAGACAAGGAAAAACTGAGGGCAATCAACGAGGAGCTCTCATTGTTATCGGTGAAGTTTGGGCAGAACCTGCTGGCGGAGACCAACGGTTTCAAACTTGTTATCGAAGATGAAACTGACCTTTCCGGCCTTCCTCAAAGTGTGAGGGACCAGGCAGCGGCGATGGCAGTGTCGCTTGAGATGCCGGGCAAGTGGGTATTCACCATACAGGTGCCGAGCATGACCCCTTTCCTGACCTATTCCGACAGGCGCGATCTCAGGGAAAAGCTCTATACGGCCTATATCATGAAGGGAGATAACGACAACGAATATGACAATAAAGCTATTATAGCCAGAATGGCCAGTTTGCGCCTGCAAAGATCCAACCTGCTGGGATACGATACTTACGCCGACTATGCGCTGGAAAGAACCATGGCAAAAACTCCGGATAAGGTAATGGACTTTTTGCGGCAGATATGGGACGCCGCGATTGTCGTCGCCAAGGGAGAGGCAAACGACCAGCAGGAGATGATTTTCAGGGATGGCGATAATTTCAAACTTGAGCCATGGGACTGGTGGTACTACACCGAAAGGATCAAGAAGGAGAAATATGACCTCGATGAGGAGCTTGTCCGTCCCTACCTGATGAAAGATAACGTCATAAACGGTATGTTCTACGTGGCAAACCGGCTTTATGATCTGGATTTCACCGAGAGAACGGACATACCAAAATACCATGAGGATGTGACAACATACGAGGTTACCCGCGAAGGAAAACATATAGGTGTTCTCTTTATCGACCCCTATCCTCGCGAGTCAAAGAGAGGGGGAGCCTGGTGTGGTGCCTTCAGGAGTCAGCGCAGGGATATAGATGGTAGCATGGTAACTCCCGTGGTTTATATTGTTACCAACTCCACGCCCCCATCGGCGAACGCCCCTGCCCTATTGTCACTTGACGACGCTGAAACCTTCTTCCATGAGTTCGGCCACGCCTTGCACCAGCTGCTTTCAAACTCCACATTCCCCAGTCTTTGTGGCACATCGGTACCTCGCGATTTCGTGGAGTTGCCTTCTCAGGTGATGGAACATTGGGTGTTGGAACCGGAGGTATTGAGCGTGTACGCCAAACATTACCAGACCGGAGAGGTGATACCGACAGAGATCGTCGAAAAGATAAACAACGCCGACAAGTTCAACACCGGGTTTACCACGGTAGAGTTTTTGGCCGCTGCGCTGCTTGATATGGAATTCCATATGTTGACTGACACGGCTACCTTGGATATCAGAGAATTCGAAAAGGCGGCGATGGACAAATACGGGCTTATACCCGAGATAACTCCCCGTTACAGATCAACATATTTCAACCATATATGGGCATCGGGGTATGCCGCCGGATACTACAGTTATTACTGGAGCGAAATGTTGGACGCCGATGCGTTCAAGGCATTCAAAGAGACAGGTGATATCTTCAACAAGGAGGTCGCTTCCAGATTTGAGTCGGAGATACTCTCAAAAGGGGGAACAAGGGATCCCAGGGAGATGTATATCAACTTCAGGGGCACCGAACCGACTATTGATGCTCTATTGGAGAACAGGGGACTGAAATAGAATAGGCTATTTATATCGTTTCATAAAAATCTCCTTCATATCGGCCGGAGAGAGTCGGACCGGGTTGTTCTTACAATCGGCTCTCTTCAGGATATCGTAAATGTGATCATTAGCGATCCCATACTGCGCCAATTTGGGTAATTTGAACAGTTCAACCAGGTTGTTGAGATAAACGATAAAGGCGTCGGCGTAATAGTTTTTACTCGCTCCTTCCTTCTTTCCGGTGAAAAGCAGTCCCAGCCTGGCGTACTTGATAAGGTCAACCTCGCATCCCGGAGTGGCACGCAACCTTTTTACGTTGACCTCATTGGCGGCTCCCATAAGGGTTCCGCAAATCACCCCGTGGGGAATGTTGAACCTTGCTCCCATTGGCGAAGCAAAGCCGTGCACTATTCCTAAACCGGCATTCGCGAGACAGATACCGGAGACCATAGCGGCGAAAGACATTCCGGTGCGCGCATCCACGTCGGTTCCATCTTCATAAGAGGTCACTAGCGACTTTTTTATGGCTTTCAATCCCTCTTGCGCCAAGGCATCGGTAAAGGGGCTGGCTTCGGTAGAGATATAGGACTCTACAAGCTGCGTGAAGCAATCCATCCCGCTTGCCGCTGTGATGTCCGGCGGGCAGGTGAGTGTCAGCATAGGGTCAACCAGGGCTATTTCGGGTACGAAGTTATCATGTCGCAGCGATGCTTTGAAACCCTCCGGGCCGACCCTGGAGAGAACGGCGTTTTTTGTGGTTTCGCTTCCCGTGCCGGCAGTAGTTGGAACCGCTATAAAGGGTATTTTCTTGCCACTGTGTGTCTTGTCGCCACGACCCTCAAGGTAATCCTCTACAACACCCTCATCGGGGATCATCGCCGAAATGGCCTTGCCAGCGTCAATAACGCTCCCACCACCTATCGCCACAACACAGTTGATCTCCTTTTCGCGAAAAAATCGGGCTGTCTTGTCTACTATTGCCGGTGAAGGCTCTCCGGTGACAATTACTGGATTCACCGTGATACCGTTATCTTTCAGGGAGGCAACTATTTTCTCGCCTTCAGGATTGTTTTGAAACGACTCTTTGCCGGTGACAAGAATTATATTGTCGCCGTAACCCTTTATCAACTTCGGCAGTTCAGCGCTCTTGCCCTTGCCAAAAATTATCTTTGGCAACACCGAAAAGTTAAAAGATCCGATCATCCTAAAAATCTGTGGGTTTTAACATATCATATTTGATGCCCTCGCGCGGTTCGGCCATCATCTCCTGCACGGTGTCGCGCCAAACAGCGTAATGCGCGGTGTTTTTGTGCGCCGCCGCGGCCTCTGCCGAGGAGTAGGCCTCATAAAGCATAAACCGGCAGGGATCGTCGGCCATCCTCAGAAAATCAAAACGCAAATTGCCCGGCTCTTTGACAGAAGCGTTGTGGTTGGCGGTCGATGCGGCTATAAAAGCATCTACAAATTCGGGTTTAACCTTTACATGAACACAAGTAACCATCATAATCCAGATTTTTGTTCCCCGTTAACCGGGGAGGTTGAAACAACAAAAATATGGAAAAAAACCGTTTCAACCGTGAATAAAGGATTTTTGTTAATTTTGATGTCATGTGGGAAGCCGGAATACCGATAGTGTCGTCCTACTTTTATATTTTTGTTTTGAGATACAATCTATAACCTACTAAGCCAACAACTATGGACAACAAAAAATGGAGATTCCCGAATTTTGCCCTTTTTTGCCTGATTCCGCTATTCGCTGTTCAGCTGCTTAACGGGCAGACATCTATTGAAAAGCTCAGGGTACAGAACAGCGACGTTCCCCTTGCTATAGAGGAGAGCAGACCGCTTTTCAGCTGGATAATGAACTCCGCCGAGAAGGGCCAAAAGCAGACGGCCTACCAGATTATCGTAACGCGGGAAAGCGACAACAGAGTAGTTTGGAACAGCGGGAAAACAGGGAGTGGGGCATCCAACAACATAAAATATCTGGGTGTCGCGCTACAACCCGAAACAGCTTACTCCTGGGAGGTGACCGTATGGGATTCAAAAGGAACGCCCATAACCGAACGGTCCAGATTCGAGACCGGCATAATGAATCCCGCCCAATACGCATGGGAGGGCGCCGAGTTCATCGGTTCCAAGGAGCGATCACTTGACGCCGCTTCAAGTATGTTGTTCGAGCTGAACACCGACTTCCGGATTGTCAGAGGCAGCGCCGCATCGGTAATCCTGGGGGCGAACGACTTCAGGATGAACGACAAGTTCCAGAACCTTGAGAATGTCGCCGGCGAAAACTATATCCGCTTTGAGATAGATATTTCGGGGGTGGGAACCGACAAAGGCGCGGCGCTGAATATCTACAGGGTCGGTTACGGCAAGGGCGACTCGCCGACAAAACCCTACTATACCCTGTCCGCGGAGCAGTTCCCCGAATCGAATATCAACGAACTGATCACCCCGGCCAACAAGAACAGTCTCCACAACTTGTCCATTACCGTTGACGCCGGAGATATAACCGTTAAAATAGACAACACAACGTTAACCACCTCAAAACCAACCTCTCCACAACAAGGGGGCGCTCCCGGAGGCGGTGGCTTTGGCGGATTCGGCAGGGGCAATACCGGTGTCGCACGCATATCCGTGAGCAATTACTCCACGGGCAACAACTTCAACACATTCCCCAACCTGTGCGAAATAGGTTTCGCCGCGAACCCCGGGGATGTCGCCGAATTCACTGACTACGTTATCAAGATGATCGGACAGACATCGCCCGAATATTCCGTGGTTTTTGGAGCGACAACCACAACCAATTACAACATATTCACCCGATTACAAGGCATATCAGTAAATGGCAACAAAATAACGGTCAACAACAACACCAATAAAGTGATGGTCGGTTACACCGATCCAAGCTACGGCGCGAACACCATGCTGCGCACCACCTTCAGCAGCGCTGAGGGCAAAACAATAACCAAAGCCAAGCTTTACGTCACCTCAATGGGTTCGTACGAGATGTATATAAACGGCGAAAGGGTTGGCGACGACTGGTTTTCTCCCGGCGACAGCCAGTTTAGGGAGACACTGTGCTATTACGCCTATGACGTTACCGAAATGTTGAAAAATGGCGCCAACGCCATGGGAGCGATACTCAACTCGGGCTGGTACACGGGTTATATGACATTTACCCCTTCCAACTTCAACTTTTTTGGGGATTTTGAGGCCCTGCTTTCCAAACTGGTCATAACCTACGATGATGGTAGCGAACAACTGGTGGTGAGCGACGACGACACCTGGAAGGTTTACAAAGATGGACCGATACGCTTCGGCGGCTTCTTCCAGGGCGAAAGATATGACGCCAACAAAGAGCCTGAAATAGCGGGCTGGTCGACCACAAATTACAACGACATAAGTTGGAAGAAGGCACAAATAATAGAGA
>DUOU01000161.1 GCA_012838685.1 Bacteroidota bacterium
ATAACGGTCTCCCTGCTAAACCCATCTTTAGCGTAGTTTGAGCTGTCCCCAATAAAATCGATTATCTCAGCGGAGTCCGCTTCTATTTGTTCACCGATTTTCCCCGCTAAATCATTCAAGGTACGTATATTGTTGAATATCACCTTGACAGGTTGTTGATCGCCGGATCTAAGCCTGTCTATAACAGCAATATAACTCATTTCACCGCTAAAAATATATCGTCCCGGTTTTATAAGCGAAGGATAGGATTTTTTTTTGGCCACCCAATCAAGAATCCCTGGATTCTCTATATCCAGTGAGTCGGTTATCATCGCGAAAACCTCCTCGTAGCTGTTTTCGGGAACTATTATCAACAACCTCTCTTTGTCGCCCAACCTGACCCTGTCACCATATAAAAAGTTATACCCTACCGCTGAAGCGGCGACTCCCAGGGCAAACAACACCAATATCGCGACAACTATCTTGCGTCTCATTACTTCCAGAATGAGTGATAACAAAAAATATGGCGACAAATATATAAATTTATACCGCAGATTAAACTGGAAATTGAATTGGTCGATTTACCACTACACCCGCCATATTCGCCAATGTGCCGTTATAGTCTGGTTTTAATTATTTAACTTTCCTAATCTTGCGGTTGTTTTTACAGTTGTTTTTTTCATTTTTTTTTGAATTATGTTTCCCTACTCATAAGGTTTTTCGGTATCACCCCGTTTTTTGTGGGTTCTGGTCTCCACAGGTTATAGTTTTTATCTTTTCAAAGCGATTTGTTTCGTTAACTTTTTGAATTGATCGCACCGTAGATTCAACTTACCTTACCAATGCAACTTTTTTCTCCAAAGAAACGAAAAACAGTTCTTTTGGAGAAAGGAAACCTGGTTTTTCTCTGGGTCTTCGGTTAATTTTATATTGTACTTCTTTGATATATTGGTCGTTATAATTTTCAAACAACTGTTTTTTGGGGACGTATTGTCTTATTAACTTGTTGGTATACTCGTTCAAGCCCCTTCCCCATTAAGAATAGGAATGGGCGAAGTAAAAATCGGCGCCGAGTTTTTCCGCCATGGCGATCTTGGATTGTTTCTTGCCGATGCGCGACATTGTTTCAATTGCGTATCTTTGTTCCGGTGTCAGATGACTTTTCTTTTTGAGTTTTTGCGTACAACAAAAGTAGGTTTTTTAGCCTGGATGTTGGGGTTTGATCCCCAACATTCTTTTTACTTTGGTTGCGTTTACTAATTGAATTTACATTTGCCGTTTAAGTATCAAAACATTATCACTATCTTTTTTGAAAATTTTAATATAGAGTTAACAGATTATTTATAGGGCAACAAGAAAATACCTATGTTAAAAAACACCCTCCTATTTACGGATGCGCTGAAAGCAACAGGACCCAAAGCCTTTTCAGTAATGATAAAACCAGCCGGTTCCAACTGCAATCTGAAATGCACCTATTGCTATTACCTTGAGAAACACAAGCTCTATTCATCAAAAGCAGTTCCCAGAATGAGCATGGAACTTCTGGAAAAGTTCACCAAAGAATACATAGAAGGCCAGGATATCCCTGAAGTAACTTTCGTGTGGCAGGGAGGCGAGCCGGCACTTATGGGGATAGATTTTTATAAAAAAGCAGTTGAGTTTCAAAAGAAATATGCTGATGGCAAGGTTATCCAAAACTCGTTTCAAACGAACGGTACTTTGTTAACCGACCAATGGTGCGAGTTTTTGGCGGAAAACAAAATGCTCGTCGGTATCTCCATCGACGGCCCTGAACACTGCCATAACAAACACAGAATGACAGTAAGCAATGGTACCACTTTCGAAACCGTAATGAAGGGTATCAGATTACTCCAGAAACATAAAGTCGAGTTCAACACCCTGACCACGGTTAACAGTTACAATGTCGATTATCCCAAGGAGATCTACCGTTTTCTCAAAAGTATAGGCAGCATGTTCATGCAGTTCCTGCCTGTTGTCGAACGAATTGATCCCAACGCCGGTAACAATGATCTGGCGCTTGTCGCCCCGGAAGCCGACAACGCCATGGTAACGGAGTGGTCGGTGTCCCCACTCGGATACGGTAAGTTTCTAAACACCATATTCGATGAATGGGTAAGAAACGATGTTGGCAGGTATTATGTGCAGATTTTCGACGCCACACTCGCCAACACAGTGGGTGTCCAACCCGGGCTATGCACTCTCGGGGAGACATGCGGACACGCTTTGGCCATAGAGCATAACGGGGATGTCTACTCATGTGACCACTTTGTTTTCCCGGAGTACCTTATGGGGAACATAAACGACAAACCACTAATAGAGATAGTGGCCGACCAACGACAATTCGACTTCGGCGTAGCCAAAAGAAATTCACTGCCCCGCCAATGCCTTATGTGCGATGTTAGGCACCTCTGCCACGGCGAATGTCCCAAACACAGAATAATTGAAACGGACAAAGGCGAAAAAGGATTGAATTACCTGTGTGAAGGTCTGATGCTTTACTTCAAACATACCGAGCCTTACATGAAATATATGGCAAAAGAACTTGAAAACAGACGACCTCCGGCCAACGTTATGAATTGGATAAAAAACAGGGAGAGGCAAGTGGTCAACCCTTTCATAACACCCAACAGAAATGATATTTGTCCCTGTGGCAACGGAAAGAAATTCAAAAATTGTTGCGGAAAGAATTTTCATTAGCAGTTTAACCAATAACGTCAATATCAAGAAATCACGGTTTTTGATCAACAATATTGCTCTCTTCTCTGTAACGTTTAAATTTTGTTCCTACATTCGCACCGGAATTATCCGCCACCAATATAACAATTGGTGATTATTAATTATTTTCAAACTTAAAAGATGACAGCAGCTACAATCGCTTTAATTGTCGCCATAGGAATAGTGACCGGCATTTTATCCGGAATGCTTGGCATTGGTGGCGCCGTTATTATGATCCCCGCAATGGTATTCTTAATGGGAATGGATCAGCGCACCGCCCAGGGAACAAGTCTTTGGGTTTTGCTCCCCCCCATCAGTATATTCGCTGCGATAAACTATTTGAAAGAGGGATATGTGAACATGAAATTCGTTGTAATCTTGGTTATAACCTTTATAATTGGTTCTTATTTCGGCTCCAAAATCGCGCTCAGCATACCGCAGGAATCTCTTAGAAGGATTTTTGGCCTCCTTCTTCTCGCTATTGCCCTAAAAATGCTGTTTTCAAAATAGAGATTTTGAGGAGAGCCTCTCCCTGGAAACGGACAGTTGCGATAATTAACAATTATTTAAGACAGTGAACCGTTTGTCCTGTTTCCCGTTAGATGAATAATGATTATTTTGCGCGGTATAAATAAAATATATTGGTGCGAGTTGTTCAAGAGGATCTTCAATATTGTTTTGCTGACTTTAATTCCTGTTGTTCCGGCTTTGTCGCAAGAGAACTACCGGGATCGATTCGTGCAGATAAGCGGTATCGTTGTGGATGAGAACCTTTATCCGGTTAGCGGGGTGACGGTGATATCCCAAAAACTGCGAAGAGCGGCTGTCAGCGAGCCCACAGGCATCTATTCACTGACCAGTACACCGGGAGATACCATAATGTTCAGGGCTGTAGGATACAAACGGTACCATTCGATAATTCCCGAAGACTTTCCCGACAGGAGTTGCACAGTGGATATCGTTCTGGAGCCCGATACAATTATGATAGAAGAGGTCACCATTTTGCCGTGGCGTACATACAACGAATTTATCGCTGATGTCATAAAAGAGAAAGAGGAGGATCCGGTTATCACATATATGAACGATAATATTGAATCGATATATGTGGCTATCATGAGGAGCGGCGACCCGACATACATTTCTCCCCAAAACAGTTACAGAACATCGATGCAACAGAATTACGATATGATGAGAAACCGCAACCAACTGCCAACTTCCGGCCTGTTTAATCCCCTGGCGTGGCCCAAATTTTTCAACGCCGTGAAAAACGGGCTGTTCAGGAATGAGTCGTCGTCTGTACCGCGACCAGCAAAAGTGATCGAGCCTAAGAAAAACAAAACAAGGGAGAGAAAAAACAACTCTTCAAAAGATTAGGCTGTTGGAACTAACGAGAATTATTATTTTTGCCGCTAAACAAAAAAGTTTTCCATTTTAGGATTGGTTATTGGATTCCGAAAAAAGATGAAAGATGTAAACAGCAAATTGGCGGGAGTTCTTGGCACATTGATTATCCACCTTGTCGCCGCCATCATCTTTATGTCTTTCAAGCTGAGTTCATTATCACCGGTAAGAGGCGACCTGTTCACTGTGGAGTTCTTGCCTGAAGAGTTGATTCCACTGGAAGAGGAACAAATTGAGAGACCATCCACCATTGAACAGATTTTCGCTGATGATGAGAATATGCTTAACCTGGCCAGAAATCTTGCCAACAACGGAGATGTGACCATTGATCCACAGGATTATATAGATATGGTCAAGGAGGAGATGATCGAACACGGGTTACTGGATGAGAACAATTTCATTGATGAGTGGAGAAACAGGACTCCAGAGATTGAAGATGAGAATATTATGGCCGAATTTATTGATGATGAGCCTAGTGAATCGCAGATCATGGAGGCAAATTACCAGGGGCCAACGCGGATATACTATGATCTTGAGAACCGGAACCACACATACCTGCCAATTCCGATATATAAATGCCAGGGGAGCGGTAAAATCACGCTTTCCATTGAGGTATCACAGCAGGGCAGTGTTACCAACGCCAAGGTTATAGCCGGTGAATCAACCTCCTCTGACCAGTGTCTTGTTGAAACAGCCATGAGCGCCGCGATGATTTCCCGGTTCAATCCGGATGTCGAAGCTCCAAGAACACAGAGCGGCACATTAACCTATCTTTTTGTTGCACAGTAACAAATTAATATTACTTTTGTTGGCATAACCTTGTCTAACATACGGAAATATGAACGTATACATCATTGCCGCCCTGTACCTGATAGTACCCATTGTTATCGTTTTTCTATTTACAAAATACTCTATCGCCAG
>DUOU01000002.1 GCA_012838685.1 Bacteroidota bacterium
AGATAGTGCCGCACGGCAAATGCGGATATGTGGTGGCTCCCGAGCCGGAAGCCATAGCCGACGCCCTGGTCGATTTTATCGATAACGACAGGGAGTCCCGTTTCGCTGAGTGTGTGGATAAGGAGAGGGGAAAATATGGATGGGACCGGTTGACGGCGACGATCAGGGAACTGGCGGCAAAGATTTGATGGATTAGCCATAACTTTGGAGTATATTTGTTCCCCAAAAAGATGGATTATGATATATAGAAGCAAAGCTCCGCTGCGACTGGGACTCGCCGGTGGCGGTACGGATGTGTCGCCCTACTCCGACATATACGGGGGCGCGGTACTGAACGCCACAATAGACAAATATGCCCATTGTACCATTCAAGAGACGGACAACGGAAAGATTGAGCTGCATGCGAGCGACCTTAAGCAGTCGCTATCCTTGCCCTCATCGTCGCGCCTTGAGGTGGAAGATGGGATACTGAGTCTGCATAAGGGGGTCTACAATAGGGTGATGTCGCAGTTCAAGATAGACAAACCCCTCTCCTTCAAGATGACCACAAGTTGTGATGTGCCTCCGGGAAGCGGGCTGGGCACCTCGTCCACCATGGTTGTCGCCATACTCCGGGCATTCGCCGAGTGGCTGAGACTGCCGCTTGGCGATTATGATATGGCATATCTTGCCTACCAGATCGAGAGGGTTGATCTCGGCTTGAGGGGGGGGAAACAGGATCAGTACGCGGCGACGTTCGGGGGGTTCAACTTCATGGAGTTTTATGAAAACGACAGGGTAATCGTAAACCCGTTAAGGGTTAAACCTTGGATAGTCAACGAGATGGAGGCATCACTGGTTCTATACTATACCGGGGTGTCAAGGTCGAGCGACAAGATCATAGCGGAACAACAGGATAACACCAGGAAAAAAGATGAGAATGCTGTGGAGGCCATGCACCGGATCAAGGAGAGTTCGTATCTTATGAAGAATCTTATACTGAAAGGCGAGATAGTCAAGTTCGCCGAAATGTTGGGCAGGGAGTGGGAAAACAAAAAAAGGATGGCACGTCTGATCTCCAACGAGAAGATTGATCATATATACGATACCGCCATGAAGACGGGAGCCTATGGGGGAAAGATCTCCGGCGCCGGTGGTGGCGGATTTATGCTGTTTATGATTGACCCGACAAAAAAGGTGGAACTGGCGGGCGAGTTGAACAGTATTGGAGGAGACGTTGTCGATTTTCATTTTCGTGAGACGGGATGCGAGGGGTGGAAGTTATAATATTGGCGGGAGGGCTGGGAACGCGGCTCAGATCCGCTATCGGGGAGGTTCCAAAACCGATGGCGCCGGTGGATGGAAAACCTTTTCTTCATTATCAGCTTTTATGGTTGGAGTCGTCAGGTGTTGATAAGGTGGTTTTATCAATAGGATATAAAGCTGAGATGATAACCGATCATTTTGGGCAAAAATTCAACGGGATTTCTATAGAATACGCTATTGAAAAGGAGCCTCTGGGTACCGGAGGGGCCATACTTTACGCCATGCGAAAAACAGGGGGGGATAGGGTGTTGATAGTTAACGGCGACACATGGTTTCCGGTGGATATCGGCAGGTTGGTGGAAGAGCATGAGTCCGCTGCCGCCCGGCTTACCATCGCGTTGAAGAAAATGACAAATTTCTCGAGGTATGGCACGGTAGAGTTGGAGGGAAACAGGATAGTTGGTTTTCGCGAAAAACAGGAGATGTCGGTTGGCCTGATAAATGGGGGTATTTACTTGATGGACAGGAGTTTTGTTGAAAACTCCGTGAATATGAAGAAGTTCTCGTTCGAGACGGATATACTTGAAAAAAGGGTAGAAACGGGGGCTATCGCGGGAGTGGTCTTTGATGTTCCCTTCATCGATATAGGTGTTCCCGGGGATTATATGGGGGCGGGAGAGGTTATTAAGCAAAAAATATAGGGAGGTGAAGAACAAAGCGTTATTTCTGGATCGCGACGGGGTGATAAATATAGATAAGGTATATGTACACAGAAAAGAGGATTTTGAGTTTGTAAAGGGAATCTTTGAGGTGGCCAAAAGGTACCAGGATGAGGGTTTCCTTATTTTCGTAATAACCAACCAGGCGGGAATAGCCAGGGGTTTGTACTCTGAGGAGCAGTTTCTGGAGCTGACCGAATGGATGAAGGAGAGATTCGCCGAGAGGGGGATAACCATAACAAAAGTCTATTACTGCCCCCATCACCCCGACTACGGCGGGGAGTGTTCATGCCGCAAACCCGAACCCGGAATGATATTACAGGCTATAGAAGAGTATGATATTGATCCCGCGATGTCGGTATTGATAGGGGACAAGGAATCAGACATCGAAGCCGGGAAACGGGCCGGAATTGGGCGTAACATCCTTTACTAGGTAGTGGTTCCTGTCGACTGACGTCCTGTTGATAAGTTCTCCCAGAAATCCCGCTATAAAAAGTAGGGTTCCTATTATCATCACAGCAAGTGAGATGTAGAAATAGGGGCTGTCGGTTACCAGTGGGGCCCTGATGCCCTGACTTATGAAATTGAGCTTTCGTATGCCAAGGAAGAGGGCCATCAGGAAGCCGATAAAAAACATCAGGGAGCCGCCCAGGCCGAAGATATGCATGGGCCTCTTGCCAAATCGGGTAATAAATCCTATGGTGAGGAGGTCAAGGTACCCGTTGATAAACCTGCTGAAACCATATTTTGTTTTTCCATATTTCCTGGCGCGGTGAACCACCACCTTTTCGCCTATCTTCTTGAATCCCGCCTCTTTGGCCAGCATGGGGATATAGCGGTGCATCTCGCCAAAGACTTCGATGCTTTTGACCACCTCCTTTCGGTATGCCTTGAGACCACAGTTGAAATCGTGCAACTTGATCCCCGAAGCCATTCTTGCCGTGCGGTTGTATATCTTGCTGGTAAATCTTTTTACGAAAGGGTCGTATCTTTTCTTTTTCCAGCCGGAGACCAGATCGTATCCCTCTTCCGTTATCATCTTGTAAAGCGCGGGGATCTCGTCGGGTGAGTCCTGCATATCGGCATCCATGGTTATGACCACGTTGCCGGAACATGACTGGAAACCGATGTGCAGGGCGGCCGCCTTGCCGTAGTTGCGCCTGAAACTGATGCCCTTTACGGCAGGGTTCGAAACGGAGAGCGAAGTGATGGTCGACCACGTATTGTCGGTGCTCCCATCGTCGATATATATAATCTCATAAGAGAGTTTATGCGAAACGCATACCCTCTCTATCCAGGCG
Source organism: Bacteroidota bacterium (assembly GCA_012838685.1). Classification (GTDB taxonomy): domain Bacteria; phylum Bacteroidota; class Bacteroidia; order Bacteroidales; family VadinHA17; genus LD21. The sequence goes on from DUOU01000002.1 coordinate 3,266, forward strand.
GTAAGTTCAGGAATAGATTCATCCTCGTTATAGGCGGGAACAATAACAGAAATATCCATCAATCTAAGTTTAATTCTTCACCGGTATCTTTTCCAAACAGCGGATTTTCCTCTTTTTTGATAAATATGGAGATAAAGAGTGAAAATATCAATCCATGCGTTATACCGTTAAAAATCGCCATAAGGGAGATGAAGAGTGGCGTCAACAAAGTTTTTTGCATCTCGGTGGCCATCTCCATGGAACTTTGGGGTACGCCCATCTCCACCATCTTGTCTTGTGCCAACGCTAACTGTTGATCTATCAGGTTCGGATCTATATACTTATACAAGATAAACGTAAAGAGACCCAGCACTAAACTATAAATCGTAAAAATCACCATACCGGCGCCCAGCGACTGGCCGTAGGAGATGAATCCACCCCTTTTCTTGTCGCGAAACGACTTGAGCATGAAAAAAAGAACGGCAATCTGGATCGTATACAAGACATAACCCTGAACAGGGTTTGCCATTAACTTGAAAAAATAGATCAAAAGAGTATGTATCAAGCCAATACACGCCATTATCAGGCCGTTTTCAAGATTGGCTTTCCAAACGTTTTCATATTTATCCATCCGGTCCATGGTTTTGAGGTTATCGAAAACAAATATAGCCTTAAAAGTTGAAAATTGCCTCTTAAACTGTCATCAATGAAAAAAATATAGTACCTTTGTGTCGGGTAAGTCTTGTACGACCAGCTCCTGTTGAACTCCCCCAGGGTCGGAAGGCAGCAAGGGTAGACGGTTGTAGCGGTGCGATACAAGTAGCTTACCCCTTTTTTTGTCCTCCAGTCCCCGCTATGAACCTTGTGCCACCGCACTTTCCTTGCTGTCACCGGTTTTCGGATCATTACTTGAAATCCGCTAAATAAAAATATTTACCTTTGGGAAAAACTTTGCTCTATGTTGATCCGTATTTATCCCGAGAACCCCAATCCCAAGAACATCAGGCAGGTGGTAGATGTGCTTGAGTCGGGTGGAATTGTTATATATCCGACCGACACCGTTTATGCCATAGGATGCGATATCACGGCCAACAGGTCAATTGAGAAGATAGCCAGGATAAAGGGGTTTGACCCCCGTAAGCCCGATCTTTCCCTTATTTTCAGCGATATGAGCATGCTTTCGGAGTACACCATTATACGCAAAAACAATCTCTTCAAGCTGCTCAAGAGAAATCTTCCGGGTCCCTTTACCTTCATAGTGCCGGCGAATAACCAGATTCCCAAAATGTTCAAGAACAAAAAGCGGACAGTGGGTATCAAGATACCCGATAACAGGATAACGCTTGACATAGTCCGTGAACTGGGCAGGCCGCTGATAACAACATCGGTCCGCTCAGAGGGTGAACATGATGAGTACACTACGGATCCGGAGCTGATACATGAAAAATACTCCGACTTCGCGGATATTGTTGTCAACGGTGGATATGGCCATACAGAGGCGTCAACCATTGTTGATTGCACGGGGGATGAGTTTATTATCGAACGACAAGGATTGGGAGTTCTCGAATGGTGACCTTCAGCTTTTGTGGTAGCCCCTTGTAAGCAGGATGAAAAACGAAATGAATTCGAGCCGTCCCGCGATCATCAAAACAACCAGAAACTGCTTTCCGGCCATTGGCATTGAAGCCAATGAACCGAACGGCCCTATTGAACCGGGAGCGTGGCCAACGTTGCTGAGCATCGATGTGGCGAAACTGAAGGAGGTTAGCGTGTCGTATCCCATAAATGAGAGGATTATGGCGCCAACAGAGAGGGTGATAAGATATATTATTATCAATATCAACACTTTGGCCGCCATACTGCCGGACACGATCCTGTCGCCCATCCTCAGCGGAATAACGGCATTGGGATGGATGGTGTTTTTTATTTGCAAGCCGATGATCTTTCCCAGCAGCAAGACCCGTATCGCCTTTAACCCTCCACCGGCCGAGCATGATGAACTTCCGATTATCATGAGGATTATAAGCCCATAAACCATAAACGATCCCCAGTTATTGAAATCGGACAAAAAATAGCCGGAGGTGGAGAGCATGGAAGCTGTATGGAAACCGCTTTCGAGAAATGATCTTCCCGGCCCAAAAATACCGTTAGCCGCTAGCACGAATGTTCCCGTAACGGAGAAGAGAAGAAATATCGAAAGATAAAAGAGAAATTCATTGTTACGGACAACCTTATCGAATCTCCTCTTCGCCCCAAAATAGAGGAGTGTCATGTTCGTTCCCGAGAGGAACATGAAGATGGTCATTACAATTATCGTGTATGTTGACGATATTGCCGGAATACCGCCATTTTTAGTGGAGAAACCTCCGGTGGAGAGGGTGGACATCGAATGGCAGACGGAGTCGAAAAGTGACATTCCGCCAATCCACAAAAGAATTGTCTCCGCGACCGTCAGCGTCAAATAGAGAGCGAAAAGTCGTTTTACCGACCCGATGGTCCGGGGATTGATCTTGTCGGCCGGCACACCTGAAAATTCATCTATGGAAAGTAGTATGTTGAACTGCTTAACAGGAAGTATGGATAGGGAAATTATTATGAAAAAGAGCCCGCCTATCCACTGTGTGGCGCTTCGCCAGAAAAGTATCCCGCGCGGAAGCATCTCTACATTGCCTATTATGGTGGCCCCGGTGGTTGTGAAACCCGAAACAGATTCAAAAAAGGCATCGCCAAAATTGGGTATAGCGCCGGAAAACAGGTAGGGCATGGTACCCGCCAAACTTATTATAAGCCACGTCCCGACGAGAATCAGATAACCCTCTTTATTGCCGTCAACTCTCTCCTCTTTCCTAAAGGGGGTGTAAACCATTCCCCCACATATTACCGTGATGATTCCGGATAGCACCAAGGCGCCGCCCGGGTCGCCGTATATGAATGATACCGCCGCGGCAACAAGCATAACGAAACCCTCTATTACCAGGGCCTGGCTGTAGACCTTCGCGACAATCCTGAAGTTGACCATTTTTAGGTAAAAAACTTTTTTAGCCGATCGTATGCCTCGGGTAGCGTAAAGACAACAACCTTGTCGTTCGCCCTGATGATGGTATCTCCGGAGGCTATAAAGGGAACTCCGTCGCGGGTACCGCCGGCGATCAGAGCTCCTTTGGGAAAGTCGAGGCTCCTCAAAGTGCCCCTGGTTATCTTGGCTTTGGGGGCAACATTGAGTTCCAGAATCTCGGCTTCGGTTCCTGTCATATATTTTACCTGGGTCACGTTGACGCCGATGGTATGGCGGAATATCCTGCTGGCCGCGGCTATTTTTTTGTTGATAATGGAATGGATGCCGGAATTTTCGGCCAGACCGATATATTCCATATTCTCTACCTCGGCAATGGTTTTCTTGACCCCCATTTTCAACGCGAGCAGACATGAGAGAATGTTTGTCTCGGAGCTTTCCGTTACCGCCACAAAGGTGTCCATCTGTGATATGCCTTCGTTTTCAAACAGTTCGGCGTTGCGACAGTCGCCGTTAATAACCAGTGTATTGCTCAGCTTTTCCGCCAGTATCTCGCATCTGTTGGGGTCGGAGTCGATCAATTTAACATTACTGTTGTACTGCATATAAGAGGCCACATGTTCTCCGATGCGGCTGCCGCCAAGGATCATAACGTTTGTTGCCTTAAAGCTCTCAACGCCCGATGTTTTCATCATCCTGTCCACACCATCCCTGGTTGAGATGACAAAAATCATGTCGCCCTCTTTCAATATCTCATCTCCTCTGGGGATTATGGTCTCTTCGTCGCGTTTGATGGCGACCACCCTATATTGGTTGGATTTGGAGAGCACTGACAGCTCCTCCAGGCTTTTATCGATAAGCGCCGAATTCTTGTCGAGTTTCTGTACGAACATTGTGAGTTTTCCTCCCGAGAACTCCATATATTCAGTGGTTCCCGTTTCATGGAGCAGATTCAGCACCTCCCTGGCGGCGATCAGTTCCGGGGATATCAGTGAATCTATTCCGAGCGACTTGAAAAACTCCAGGTTTTCGGTCTCCATATAGGCTGTATCCTGTACCCGGGCTATGGTTTTCAGGGCACCGAACCTCTTCGCCAGGATGGAGGAGGTGATATTGACCTCTTCAGAATGTGTTACTCCAATAAACAGATCGGTTCTCTTTTGAAGTACCTCTTTCAGAACCTCTATAGATGTTGCCGATGCATGGTAGGTTTGAACGTCAAGTGATGACTCTATGGGCGAGAGATGTTCATCTTCCGGGTCTATGATAATGATCTGGTGGTCTTCATTGGATAACATTTTGGCCAGGTGGGTACCTACCTCCCCAGCCCCCGCAATAACTATTCTCATTGTTGAAACCGTTATTATGTGGTACAAAGTTAATGCTTAAAAATTGTTTTTTGTTTAGCTGACGCGATAAAAGCTCCATCGCTGGAAACTGAATGTAGCGTGTCAGCGGTGATTCGCCGCAGTATCTCCTTTTGGTACGACCTCAGGTAGACCTCCTCACTTATAACTATCGCCTCAGGATGGTTGAATCCATAATCTTCATCCGCTATATCGACATTTTTTCCTTTCAGAACGACAATTTCCGGCTCCAGTTTCCTCATAATGTTGCCGTTAATTTTTCCGGTTATAAGTACCTTTTTGTCCAACGACTTAATCTGTACGGGGTTATCGCTTAGCTTGACAATATCCATCTTCAGGCCGAGAGTCGCTTTGTGCCTTTTTACCTCCTCCACCGACGATGAATCTGAAAAAACAACCAGATTTTTGCCGGTTTGGAAGGCCGTGGTAGAGTAGTCTATCGTGTTGTAGACAATTATTTTGCTTTCGTTGGCGACAATGAAACTTTTTATGGTAACCAAAGATGTGAAAAGGGCGATCATTGCCAGGGGGGGCAGGGGAGATAAACGTTTTCTGTCGGTTAAATATCGGAAAAGCAATGTTATAGCCACTGTCAAGACGATACATTCAGGAACGGTCATACCAACATTGTCGATTGTCGATAGTGGCAGCGCCGCGGCTTTTCTTGTCAAATCTTCGGTAAGACCGATCAACTTGTCGAGAATTCCGGCTACCGTTGTCGATACAATATGCAATGGCGAGGTGAGCAGCGTTATGAAGCCCGCTATCAAGGCCATTGTCGCTACGGGCAGTATAAGTACGTTGGTAAAGATAAACCAGGTAGGGAATCTGTTGAAGAATGTGATTGTCAGCGGAAGAGTACCGGCCTGGGCGGTGATCGTCGTCGAGGCTGATCGCCACAGGTACGCCGGCAATGGATTTTTGATATCGAAGATCCCTGCCAGATGCTTCTCAAAACTGATGATATAGAACACCGCCATATACGAGAGCTGGAAGCTCGCCGAAAAAATGACGGAAGGTGAGGCTATCATCAGGACGAATGCCGATGCCAACAGGGAGTTTATCGGGTTTACGGGCCGTTTTATCAGTCGCCCCGCTATCAAAAATGAGAACATCAGGGCCGATCTCATTACAGAGGGGGAGAGGCCCGTTATAAATGCGAAAACCCACAATGAAACTATGGAGATGACCTCCCTTATAGGCTTCAATTTTCCCCTGAGAAAGAAAAAAAGCCAGGAGACCAGCAGGGCGACAATGCCGGCATGGAGACCCGATACGGCCATGATGTGCATTATCCCGGCCTTGCTGAAAATCTCTTTTTGTACGGGCTCAAGTAACCCCTTCTCGCCTAACGTTATGGCGGCAATTATCGCCAGCTTTTCGCCTTCAATTCCGTTATGGCGATAAATATTCAACAGTTTCTCCCTGAAAATCAGCGCTAAATACCTGAATTTTCTCTTTTCCGGACTCTGTATGTCTATTATATCTTCACTGCTGCTGAACCCATAATACCTGTATCCCTGGTTTTCCATGTAAAACTTGTAGTCGAATTCGCAAGGATTTCCCCTGTTGGTGATTTTCAGCGGTGTTAACCTGAAGATCAGGATATTTCCCGGAATGAACTTTTCGTTCGCCACTGTATCGTTATAGACCAGTACTTTTCCCTTTACGGGCAGGGTCTCTCCATCTACCAAAACATGGCGCAGGCGTAACTCTAGTTGGTGGCTTCTGGGTTTTTCCAATGGGTAATCCTCCAAAATCCCCACGTAAATCCTCTCCTCTTCGGGAAGCTCGTGGATATCTTCCTTTTGCTTGGTATAGAGAAAGAGTCCGATAAGAAAAAAGGCGAGACAGGAGGCGAGCCCGAAAACAGGGTTGTAAATGGATTTCCTAAAGTACCGGCCAACCAGAAAAACTACCGCCGTAATCAGCGCGGCAACGATAAAAAATGTGGTTCCGGGCGATACCCACAACCCGACAACAATCCCGCAACATATCGGGGCAACGATTCTTATGAAGGGTATCTCTTTGTTCAGCACGATTCTACAGGATGATATTCTCCCAAATATAAGAATTTTATATTGTTTTCGTTACAATATCGCCCCAGCTTTGGAACCCTGAATATTTTTTTGATGGTGACGCAACTTTTTATCACGTTTTTACGTCCATATCAGTAGGGTAACCGCCCTTTTTTAGGATCATTTTTTCGAAAAAACAGGCATTAAAATAAAATTATTCAAAAAAAAGTCAAATTGTTTGCCGGGTTACATAAAAAAGTTTTATTTTTGCGTTCCAAAATCGGGAATTCGATTTATTTGCGGACGAACAATAGTTTATTTGAAGATATGTATTTAACATCAGAAAAGAAGAAAGAGTTTTTCAAAACTTATGGATCATCGGAGACCGATACCGGCAACGCGGAGGGTCAGATCGCGCTTTTTTCATACAGGATAAGTTACCTTACCGAACATTTGAAAAAAAATAAGAAGGATTTCGGTACCCAACAGGCGCTTATCAAACTTGTTGGAAAGAGGAGAAGGCTTCTTGACTATCTGAAGGAGAAAGATATTGAGCGGTATCGCGAGATTATCAAAGAATTGAAACTGCGTAAATAGTAAAAGCATGATAATGGGGAGGCAATTTACAGAAATTGCCTCTTTTTGTATTTATCTGCCCCATCTTCCCAAAAAAAGTCAGACTAAAGGAAATCACAATTTATAATATTATTTATGTTTAATGTAACAGAAAAATCTATCGATCTCGGTGACGGGAGACAGATAGTGTTGGAAACAGGCAGGCTCGCCAGACAGGCTGACGGCGCCGTGCTTTTAAAAATGGGCAAAACAATGTTATTGGCTACCGTGGTATCCGCGAAGGAGGCCAAGGAGGGAACCGATTTCATGCCATTGTCGGTTGAGTACAAAGAAAAATATGCCTCATCGGGACGTTTTCCCGGTGGTTTTTTGAAGAGAGAGGCAAGGCCCTCTGATTATGAGATACTTGTATCCCGTTTGGTTGATAGGGCACTACGACCACTATTTCCGGACGATTATCATGCCGAAACTTTTGTGACGATCAACCTGGTGTCGGCTGATGTCGACATCCTACCTGACGCTCTGGCGGGACTCGCCGCATCGGCAGCCTTGTCGATATCTGATGTTCCTTTCAATGGACCGATATCCGAAGTCAGGGTCGCCCGCATAAACGGCCAGTTTATTATTAATCCAACAGTTACAGCGTTGAAGGAGGCTGACATCGATTTGATGGTTGGCGCGACATATGAGAACATAATTATGGTCGAGGGGGAGATGAAAGAGGTTTCCGAAGCCGAAATGCTGGAGGCCCTGAAAGTTGCCCATGAGGCCATTAAGGTACATTGCAAAGCCCAGATGGAACTCGTTGAAGAGTTGGGAAAAGCGGTAAAAAGGGAATATTGCCATGAGACAAACGACGAGGAACTGAGGAGAAAAGTTTGGGATGAAACTTATGATAAATGTTACGCGGTGGCTAAAAAGTGCACGGCCAACAAACATAAGAGGGAAGAGGATTTTGAAGCGGTTGTGACGGAATTTCTCTCCCAGTATACCGAGGAGGAGGTAATTGACGAGACATTGGTGAGAAAATATTATCACGACGTTCTCAAAGAGGCTTCGCGCAGGTTGGTTCTGGACGAAGGTCTTCGCCTTGATGGCAGGAAAACCGATGAGATACGCCCTATTGTCTGCGAAATAGAGCCGCTACCCGGACCTCACGGTTCGGCGCTCTTCACAAGGGGCGAAACACAGTCGCTTACTACAGTCACCCTCGGAACGAAACTAGATGAGAAGATAATAGACGAGGTGCTTAACCAAGGAACAGAGAAATTTACCCTGCACTATAACTTTCCCCCTTTCTCCACAGGAGAGGCCAAACCGGCCCGCGGTCTGAGCAGAAGAGAAATTGGTCATGGTAATCTTGCCCACAGAGCCTTGAAAAATATGATGCCATCGGATGAAGATAATCCTTACGCTGTAAGGGTAGTTTCCGATATTCTCGAATCAAACGGCTCTTCGTCGATGGCGACGGTCTGCGCGGGAACACTGGCGTTGATGGACGCCGGAGTGCAGATAAAAAAACCTGTTTCGGGAATCGCCATGGGACTTATATCCGACAAGGGAAACGTCAAATATGCCGTTCTTTCGGATATACTTGGGGATGAGGACCATCTGGGCGATATGGACTTTAAGGTTATCGGTACACGCGACGGCATAACCGCCACGCAGATGGATATCAAAGTGGACGGACTTTCGTTCGAGGTTCTGGAAAAGGCACTTGCCCAGGCAAAAGCGGGAAGAATGCATATCCTCGATGTCATGGCCGATACGATAGCGGAACCGCGACCGGAATTGAAACCCCATGCGCCGCGCATAGAGATGCTGACCATACCCAAAGATATGATCGGAGCACTGATCGGTCCCGGTGGAAAGGTTATCCAGGAGATACAGAGGGAGACCGGGGCGACAATCATCGTTGAAGAGGTAAATGGCCACGGTGATGTGAACGTATTCGGTGAAAACAAAGAGATCATAACCGCCGCCGTGAATTGGATCAAGAAAATAGTGGCTGTTCCCGAGGTCGGAGAGGTTTACGTAGGTAAAGTCAAGACTATTGTACAGTTTGGCGCCTTTGTCGAGATTCTGCCTAACAAGGACGGATTGCTCCATATCTCGGAAATGGACTGGAAAAAGACTGAGAAGGTTGAAGATCTGTTCAAGGTGGGAGATGAGGTTGAGGTCAAACTGATAGATATCGACCAGAAAACCGGAAAACTCAGGCTTTCCAGAAAAGCCCTTTTGCCGCGCCCTCCAAAAGAGAGCAACCAGGGAAACAGGGGAAAATAGATAGTACTTAAAATATTTTGGAGTTTTGCCTAAAAAGATATTTCAAGGTTCTATCATATAAACTTGCTTGGAAGAGACCGTGTTTGTGTCGCACATATACGGTCTTTTTTGTACCTTTGATATAGGTTGCGTAAAATGATGGAGAGAAAATATAACTACATAGTTATCGAGGGAAATATTGGCACGGGAAAGACCACCTTATCCACTATCATAGCGGAAAGATATAAGGCTCATCTTGTGCTTGAAAGATTTGCCGACAATCCTTTTCTTCCCAAATTTTATGAGGATCCCGACAGGTATGCTTTTCCTCTGGAGTTGTCGTTTTTAGCCGACAGGTACAATCAACTGAAAGAGAAGTTCGATTCCGTAAATCTTTTTCGGAAATTTATGGTAGCCGACTATTGCTTCGCGAAATCCCTGATTTTTGCCTCTTCAACGCTGGGAAGCGATGAATATGGGTTGTACCGACAGATGTTTTATATGATATATGGCTCCCTGCCCAAACCCGACCTGATAGTTTATCTGCACAAAAAACCCGATAAGTTGTTGGAATATATCGCAAATCGTGGCCGACCCTACGAAAACAACATAACAGCCGGATATCTAAAGAAAATAGAGGAGAGTTATTTTCGATTTTTTAAGCAAAACCCTGATAACAAATATGTTATTATTGATACTAATGATGTTGATTTTGTAAATAACCCCCGGGAACTGGAAAAATTGATAAATATTATATTTCTGACTGACCACAATAAAGGTCTTAATAGATTATTTCTTTGAAAATTTTTTGGTAAATTAGCAGTTAATTCGGCAGAATTGTTAATTTTGCGGAAGATTTGACTTCTGTCCGAAAAAAAGAAAAATAAGGTAATAAACAAAAAAAACAAATTTAGATTATGAGAAAAGTCACAAACCTATTCATTCTAATCCTTGTAGCTTCATTCGCTGTTAGCTGCACAGGATTGAAAAAAATGAAGAAAAATGCTGGCCTTGTCAATTATGAGGTCACGCCAGGGGTACTGGAAGCCCATGCTAATCAGGTGCCAGTTACTATCAAAGGTACTTATCCAACCAAGTATTTCAAGAAAAAAGTAACTTTAACGGCTATCCCTGTTCTTACATATGCCGGAGGGGAGACCCCTTACGAAAAGGTACAGGTTGTTCAGGGAGAAAAGGTTTTGGCCAATAACCAGGTTATCAACTACACAAATGGTGGATCTTTTACCTATAACGCTACCGTTCCTTACAACGATGGAATGAGAGTTTCTGAACTTATGTTGAAGGTTACAGGGGAGGCAAAAGGCAAAACCCTGGAGTTTGATCCTATAAAACTTGCTGATGGCGTGAGGGCTGCCTCACAATTGGTTACCAATGATGCAAGACCTATGATACTGGAAGATAATTTCGTGAGAATCGTTTCTGAAAGCCAGATAGCAGATATCAAGTATCTTATCAACAGGTCAGATATCCGCAGTTCCGAGCTGAGGGGCGAAGATGTTGCTCTTCTGAGGGAATATATCGCCGCTGTTGAAGCTGATCCGGATCGTCAATTCAAAACGGTCGTTGTCAGTTCTTATGCTTCACCTGACGGTGCGTATGATTTCAACGAAACACTTGCCGGAAAAAGAGGCGCTACTGCCGATAAATTTATTGCATCCGAGTTTGACGGCATAACTTCGGTTCCCGCTACAAACTTCTTCCAATCAAGAACAACCGCTGAGGACTGGGAAGGTTTCCAAACGGAAGTTCAGGCCTCTTCGATACAGGACAAAGACCTTATCCTTCGTGTTCTCTCGATGTACTCTGATCCCGAAGTTCGCGAAAGGGAGATCAAGAACATGTCGGCTGCTTATGAGGTTTTGAAGGATGATATCCTCCCAAAACTCAGAAGGTCAAAGTTCACTGTTAATGTCGACAAAATTGGCAGAAGTGATGAGGAGATACTCTCACTGGCGAGAAGTAATTTTAACGCTCTCAGTATGGAAGAGATGCTTTATGCGGCTACTCTTACTTCCGATCTGAACGAACAGCTGAGTTTCTACCAGAAAGCGGCCACGGCCCATCCAAGAGATGTACGTTCAATCAACAACGTTGGTTGCGTTCAGTTGGAACTTGGCCAGACTGATGCGGCTCTCGCTTCGTTCGAAAAAGCTAGGACTATTGAGAGTAACGACGAGGTTAAGAACAACATAGGTTTCGTTCATATAGTAAAAGGTGACTACGCCAAGGCTGAAGAGGCGTTCAGCGCTATGACAAGATCATCGAATGAATCAAACTACGGTTTGGGTATCGTAGCTATCGTAAAAGGTGAATACGACAAGGCCGTTAACTTCTTTGGTTCGACACCTTCCTGCAATCTGGCTCTCGCTCAGATGCTCAAGGGCGATGTAAATCAGGCTAAGGTTACTCTTGATGCGATTTCCGCTCCTCCCGCTAAAGCGTCTTATCTGAAAGCTATTGTTGGAGCGCGTCTTGATAACAGGACTTACAGTCTCGACGGTCTCCGTGCCGCTGTTGCCGGTGATACGAAATATAAAGCGTTGGCTAAAACAGAGGTTGACCTCGCAAAATACTGGAACGACGATACATTCAAGTCAATAGTTCAGTAACGGGTTTATTACCTTATATTGAAAAGAGGCTGTCTCGAAAGGGGC
>DUOU01000162.1 GCA_012838685.1 Bacteroidota bacterium
CGAAAATTGGCAACGGAACACTTGATGGAATCTCCCCTATAGTAAGTCTTGACGGATAATCGACAAATAGCGCCACAATTGTCATCGTTAGGAGAGCCACCAGCGAGGACGGGACTTTTTTTGTCACCTTTGGGAAGAGGTAAACAATGGCTATTGTACAGAGTCCCAACGTCAGCGCTTTTATGTCGGCATCCCCTATTTTGGAGGGAAATTGGGCAATCATATCGATAACCAGTACAGGCGACTTCATCCCGATAAGCGGGAAAAGCTGCTGTAAGATGATTATAACGCCCACTCCGCTCATAAAACCCGATAATACGGGATAGGGAATGTATCTGACATACTTGCCTATTTTTATCAAGCCAAAAATTATCTGGAAAATCCCACATAAAAATCCCGCCATGGCTATGCTGACCATTACGGTGCCAATGCTGTGCGGTTCGGCGGTTGCCCATACCATGGATATAAAGGTGGCGGCGATAACGGTCATCGGCCCGGTTGGTCCGCTAATCTGCGAATGGGTGCCACCAAACAATGAGGCCATAAATCCCAGGATCATGGCTCCGGTGATTCCCGCCAGAGCGCTCAAAGCCCCAATATTGGGGACATCCTCCACACTAATTACACCAAATGCCTGTATGCCAAAGGCTAACGATAACGGTAAGGCTACGATCCCGGCGGTAAGACCGCCCATAATATCCCCTTTAAGGGACGATTTATCAAAAACTTTCATTTCAATTTATTAAGGTTACTATACAATATCATATAATGGTTACTGCTCCTTTCCTTCTCGGGTGGAATGGATCTTTTCTGTTAATAAATGGTCTGTTTTTTTCTTATGGCTTACCCGTAGTGTCCCCAATAAACCCCGTTACGATAAATTAAAGTCGACCCTTTTTTAAGTACTTTTTCGCCATCCTGTCATCGGGATGTTTTGCCGAGAATTCCGGCCAGTAATCGGCTATAGTCTGTTTTATATCCTTGCGCATAAACCATAAACCCACAAGGTTGGGAATAGACATAAATCCTATTGTGATGTAAGAAACCGACCAAATTATGGTAGTGTCCGTGAATGAGGCAAAAAAGAAAGCTATCACAAAGACGATCCTGAACCATATCACATACTTTTCCCCAAAGAGGAAGGTAATCGCCCTGTCGCCGTAATAGGACCACGCCAGTGCCGTGGTGAAGGCAAAAAGCAGCAGACCTATCGCCACGATATACTTCCCCCAACTGCCTATCACGCTCCTCGTGAAAGCCTCCGTTGTAAGGGGCGCACTGTGTATCAACGATTTTCCGGAAACCATAAGAGAAGATGTGTTGGGCTGCCACTTTCCGTTTATAACCTCTACAGTTCCGGTGAAAGGTTCCCCTTCATTACTGAAAACTATATCTTCAGCAACCGACCTGGACGCTATGAGTGTTATAGGATTCAGCATACTGCCATTTTCCACATCAAGAACTCCATTGTAGAGAGGTAGATGAGCCTCTCCGGCCATAAAGTCGTATAAAAGTTTTTTATCCGTACTCTCCTCCTCATCATAAACCCTGTCCATAAAAATCATGTCAGCGCTTTGGAAGTCGTTCTGGATCTTTTCGGTCCAAACACCCGATGAGAGGATGATCAATCCGGTGAGCATACAGATAATAACGGTGTCGATGAATGGTTCAAGTATGGCCACCATACCCTCCGAAACAGGCTCGGGCGCCCTTGCCGAAGCGTGCGCTATTGGCGCTGAACCCTGTCCCGCCTCATTACTGAAGAGACCCCTGTTCACTCCCCTGTTCACGGCAAAGGCAAAAGATGCGCCCAGAAAACCACCAACAGCGGCCGTGCCGGTAAAAGCCGACGAAAATATCGAAACAAAGGAAGGAATAATATTCTCATAATTTGTGAAAATTACCAGAAGTCCCGCTACCATATAAAAAAATGCCATAAACGGAACAATATTGGATGCCACCTTGGCAATCCTCTTTATGCCGCCGATAATTATCAGCCCCAATATGAAAGCGAGAACCGCGCCGGTAACGATATGTTTGATGCCAAAAGTGGCATAAATAGAATTTGAGATGCTGTTTATCTGTGGCATGCTGCCGGTTCCAAAAGAGGAAAGCAATGTGCCAACAGCGAACAGAACACCCAGCGCTGTCCCTATTTTTATTGTTTTCCCGCTTTTGGTGGTTATGTTGAGCCTCTTTTTCATGTAATACATTGGCCCGCCCGACACTGTGCCGTTAGGCAGTATATCCCTGTATTTATGCGATATAAGCACCTCAACAAATTTGGTGCACATACCTATGAGCGCCGTCATCAGCATCCAGAAGAGAGCGGCGGGACCCCCAAGATGGATCGCCAGGGCAACACCGGCAATGTTTCCCGTGCCCACGGTACTCGAAAGAGCTGTTGAAAGTGCCTGAAAATGCGATGTATCGCCCACATCAAGATGATGATCATATTTACCTCTCAGTACATTAATGGCGTGCCCAAAATATCGGAACTGCGGAAACCTAAGGTAAAAAGTGAAAAATATTCCGGTGCCAAGAAGAAATATTATGAACCACGGATGCCCGCAGAGATACCCGTCGAGCATCACCAGAAAATCATTTACCTTGTCCATTAAAAATTTAAAGTATAAACGTAATACCCAAGCAGCATTGACAGCTATCGATCAACTTACGAACAAAGCCATGCTACTTTTGGAAAACGCCGCGAATATAAGATATTTAGCGTCATTTTCTAAAAATAAGACAAAATTACCTGTCCGTCCCGCGGAAGAAGGATTTGACCGCTTCAATGAAAAAGGCGTAACTATCCGCGATGGGGAATTTTTGCCGTCCGCCTGTAAACAGACTCCTTAACCGGTTCGCTAAAAAGGAACCTAACCGGCCCGGCCCACAAAAAACTACTTCACCTGTTTACAAAAAAGGAACCTAACCGGCCCGACCCACGAAAAACTACTTCACCTGTTTACAAAAAAGGAACCCAACCGGCCCGGCCCACGAAAAACTACTTCACCTGTTTACAAAAAAGAACCCAACCGGCTCTATACATAAAAAGTTACCTAATTGGTTCACAAAAATGGTTCCAATCGGCCACACAAAAAAGTCACCGTACCTGTATCGCGAAAAAAGATTATTTTTGGCGGTTGTTGGCCGCTTTGAGCGGCTTTACCGAAAACCCTTTAGGTATGTTGTCAATAAAAAAACAATTTTCTATGGCGATATTTTTGTCGCTCCTGATTTCCAGCCAATTAATATCGCAACCCACTGTTCCCTCCTTTCTTTCGTTCGAGCAATCGCCATGGGTAGATTCACTTATGGCCTCAATGACCATTGAGGAGAAGATCGCTCAATCAATTTGGGTGGCCGCCTACTCCAACAGGGGTGTGAGCCATGAGGTGGAGATGGCCGATCTTATAAGAAAATATGGCATAGGAGGAATGGTTTTTTTCCAGGGAACGGCCGAGAAACAGGTTGAGCTGATCAATTACTACCAGTCCATTTCCAAAGTTCCAATGATATTTTCCATGGACGCTGAATGGGGCATAGGAATGCGCCTCACCGGCATTGACCCCTTTCCGTACCAAATGACACTGGGGGCTATCAGCAACGACTCGTTGATATACCGCATGGGAGGTATAGTGGCGGAGCAGTGTGCCGCTACGGGCATCCAGATAAACTTCGCTCCTGTGGCCGATATCAACAACAACCAACAAAACCCGGTCATCAACTACCGCTCTTTCGGGGAGAACAGGGAAAACACCGCCATCAAGGCGATGGTTTACGCTAAGGGGATGCAGGATAACGGAGTGCTGGCCACAGCCAAACATTTTCCGGGACACGGCGACACCGACGTGGACTCGCATGCCGACCTGCCGGTGATCCGCCACGGTCGTGCCCGTCTCGACTCCATCGAACTATACCCTTTCCGCCGTATGATAAACGAAGGCATAGGAGCCGTGATGACGGCCCATCTCAACCTCCCTTCACTCGACTCCACGAGCGGCAGACCATCGACCCTGTCCAAAGAGATAATTACAGGCCTTCTCATGGGAGAGCTGGGTTTCAAGGGGCTGGTGGTATCCGATGCCATGAACATGCAGGGGGTTACCAAATACTTCAACAGCGGCGAAGCCGAAGCGCTGGCCCTCCTCGCGGGCAACGACGTGGTTGAATTCGCCACCAACGTGGAGGCGACAATCACGGAGACCAAAAAGTTGATGGACGAAGGGTTGATGACTGTTGAGGATATAGACAAAAAATGTCGGAAAATACTGGCCCTGAAATATTGGGCGGGGCTCTCCGGGTTTACGCCGCTGAATGGAACGGGAATCACGGCCCGGCTCAACAACAACAGCACCAAAGCCCTGATAAGCGAACTATATGCCAACGCCCTCACGGTACTCAACAACGAGAGAAACATTGTCCCGATAAGGAACAACAGCAAGGTGGCCGTAGTTTTGCTAAATTCCCGGGGGGCCAGCACCTTGGCGGAGAGGATGGCCGATTACCAGGCTGTTGATGTTTTCAATATCAATACCGATGATGCGGCGGCCGTTGAACAATTGATACCCAAACTGTTGGACTATGATGCGGTGGTCACCGGAATATATGGCCTAAGCCAACAGCCCAACAGAAACTTCAACATAACCGACAATCTTACCGGTTTCTTGAAAAAGCTGGTTCCCGCCGTGAACGCCGTGGTTGTCTGGTTTGGAAACCCCTATGGTATAGGTAAGATTGATGTATTGACCGATGCTGACGGCCTTATCCTGGCATACCAGGACAATCCCTATGTTGAGGACGCCGCGGCACAGCTTATTTTCGGCGCTATCGGAGCCAAAGGTTCGCTGCCGGTGACCATAAACGAGAGATATCCCCGCGGCCACGGCCTGATAACACCGGGCAACCTGCGCATGGGTTACGGCCTGCCCGAGAGTGTCGGAATATCTTCACCGCTACTCAACCATAAAATAGATTCCCTTGCCTATCTGGGTCTTGACAATTCAGCGTATCCGGGTTGCGAGGTGATGATAGCCAAGGATGGAAGAGTTATCTTCCACGAGACCTATGGTTACCACGAATATGATAAAAGAGTCGATGTAAAGGCCGGTGACCTCTACGACCTGGCATCGGTAACCAAGATTACCGCCACATTGCCGGCATTGATGATACTCGACTCGCGCGACAAATTCTCGACCAACGAGAGACTGGAGACATATATACCATATTTCAAATGGTCCGACAAAGGGGGTCTTATGATGAAAGATATATTGACCCACCAGGCGGGACTCACCCCTTCAATAGCCTTTTGGCGGGAGGCCCTAAAAAAAAACGGTAAGCTGAAATCTTCTGTTTTTAGTCGTAATGCCGGCGATCGGTTCAGCGTTGAAGTGGCCAACGGCTTGTATATGAAAGAAAAACACCAGAAAAAGATCTTGTCGACAATCAAAAAATCGTCTCTTACCGAACCCGGAAAATATGTTTACTCCGATTTAGGTTTTATCCTGGCCCCAATAGCCATCAAAAACATCACCGGAGAGGATCTGGATCTTTTCGTCGCCGAAAACATATACAACAAGATAGGAGCCTCCGGGTTGATGTTCAATCCCAAAAGCAAGGTGTCGCTAAACTCTATCGTACCTACCGAACTGGACAACAGTTTCAGGGGCCAGCTACTGCGCGGAACGGTACATGATGAAAGTGCCGCCATGTTTGGAGGAGTATCCGGACATGCCGGACTTTTCGCCACAGGCAACGATCTGATGAAAGTTCTCGAACTTTATCGCAGGATGGGTAGTTACGGAGGAGAGGAGATCATCGATTCCGCCGTTATCAGTGAATACAGCAAGGTTCAGTTCCCGGAAAACGGCAACAGACGCGGATTGGGGTTTGACAAGCCGCTGCTTGACAACAAAAACCTTCCGCGCTCCGAAGCCTACCCCTGCCCCGCCGTCAGCCCCGAAAGCTACGGCCATTCGGGATTTACGGGTACCTTCGTCTGGGTAGATCCCACTTACGGCATCAGCTTCCTCTTTCTCTCCAACAGGGTAAACCCCACCCGCGACAACAATATGCTCTCGCGCCTGAATATCCGAACGGAAATGTTGCAAGCCGTTTACGATTCGGAGTTGTGATCACCAAGTTTGTTAAAAAAATGTTTAGATCGCCACTCTCCCGGGGATAGGTTGTTTCTTATCATTATATTGCGGGAAATTAAAAACAATATGAAGAAGATATCATTTTCCCTGGCACTTATGACAGTAGCATTGATAATACCGGTATTTATGGGGTGCGGATCGGAGCAGCCGGAAGCGAAGCCCGCCGTGATAGCGCACAGAGGTTACTGGAAAACCGACCAGTCGGCCCAAAACTCCATCGCCTCCTTCCAAAAGGCAATAGAGCTCGGTTGTTACGGTTCGGAGATGGATCTCTACCTGACAAGCGACAACCGGGTTGTCCTTTTTCACGATAACCGCATAAAATTTGTCAAGAACGGTAGCGAGGTCTCCAAAAGAATAGACTCCTGCTCATACGAAGAGTTGGCAGGTTATACCCTCTCCAACGGAGAGAGTCTCCCGCTTCTTGAAGATATACTTGAAATAGCCAAAGCAGAATACGATAAGAACGTTGCCGGATCGAAGCGCAAAAAAGAATATGTTTACACGAAACCGATACTTGAAATAAAGACCCATAGCACGGTTAGCAGGGATATAGAAGCCGCGAAGGCAATCCACAAGATGGTAACCGAATACGGACTCGAAGATAATGTTGAATATATAGCCTTTAGCCGGAATATTTGCAATGAACTGATAGCCATTGCCCCCACAACTCCCGTTCACTACCTGGGCGGCGACCTTACACCCGCGGAACTCAAGGAGAAAGGGTTCAGCGGACTCGACTACAACATAAGCGTCATGAAGACGCACAACGCATGGTTCAAAGAGGCGAGGGAACTGGAACTAAAGGTCAACGTCTGGACGGTAAACAGCGAGGAAGATATGGTTTATCTCCTGGAGCAAGGGATCGACTTTGTAACCACCGATGAGCCGGTTATGATGAGGTCGATAATTTCGGACAGATACAATCAACAATCTAAATAGATTCAAGTACCTCCCTGCCAAAGGCCATACATTCCGCTCTTTTAAGGTTGTCGTATTCCGGCATATTCATCCTGGTCATCATCTCTCTGGCCTGTGCGTCCATCAAACCTAAGGTCACCCTCCCAAGAAAAACCTTTGATGGAACCGAAGAGACCCCACAAAGCTTGGCGAGATGATCGTCGATAAGTAACTTTGTCTGTTCAGGGCCGGGAGCCTCCATCCTGTTTCCGCACACAACAAAGAGACCCCTTATCTTCGACTTCAACAGGCCGGCATTACGTTTAAGATACTCCTGCATAACATCGGAAGTTACCCCCGAACGGATTGATCCGCCCACAACAATATTCTCATAATCTGAAAGGTCGGGATTCTCCCGCACATCAAAGACGTTGGCTATTCCGTCCATCCCCTCGGAGATCCACACCCCGGCATCGCGCGACGAACCGCACCATGTGCTGTACAATACAGCCCATTTCTTGTCAGGTCCGTTCGGATAATATTCCAGTGCGGAAACCTTTTTAGGAAGGGCAAAAGCCGCCAAACCGAGCAATGTTGTTTTGATAAAAGTTCTTTTCTTCATAGTGCTATTTTTTTTACTTGATATTCATTTTTCAATAAACCTGGAGTCCGTTTGTGCCTCCCCGCCTCTCCCGCGAAATTACATATCCACCGCGATCCGCGAAATATTCGCTAAAAATATGTTTTTAAATTGAATAATAAATATCTCATCTAATTGTAATTGTTTGTATATTTGATAGTCTCTTAAAAAATACGATGAAACAGGCATAAGCGAAACAACTATCTGTGTATAAACCGCAATGATTATCATGTTCATGCGGTTTAGCTATACTGAGTACTTCGAGATCAATCCAATCTTTGAGAACAAATAAAAAAACAGACAAAATTTTTAGTATCAAAAAGAAATTCAAGCCGCTGTGACCACAAAGCCCCAAATATCGCTCTCAAACGAAATACACAACGACAGGCCTGTTATCGCTATTAGGTTCGGGTATGATCAGTCCATAATCACCAGGTTAAAAGAGGTTACGTCGGCCAGATGGAGCGCTTCCAAAAGATTTTGGCACATTGACAAGCAAAATTTCAAATTAGACCTGTTTTTCAAACAATTTTCAGATCTTGGGTATATAGATTATTCAGCGCTGAAAGATGACACCAGGGAGTCACCAGAAACAACAAATCCAGATAAATCCCGTACAGAAAACAGAGCATCATACAATCAAGGTTACAAAGTAGCATCGTCAAAATCAAATAAGGGGGCCAATCGCGACACCAGACAAGTCAAGTTGCCCGACGGATACATTGAGAAACTCGAACAAAAGCGATATAGCCCCAACACAATAAGGTCATATTCAGCATACTTTATTGATTTTATGTTATATTTTGAAAAAAGAGCATTGGAGTGTATCACAAAAGATGAGATCAACGGATATATTTTACATCTAATCCGGAATCAAAGTATCTCCGAATCCCAGCAAAACCTACGAATCAACGCCATTAAATTTTATTATGAAAAGGTAATGGGCCAAAGCAAGGAGTTTTACGATATAGAGCGACCCAGAGGAAAGAAGGTCTTGCCCAATGTGTTATCAGAGAATGAAATTGTAAAGATTCTGGATGCCACGGACAATATCAAACACAAAGCAATAATCACAACAATATATTCAGCGGGACTGAGAAGAAGTGAAGTTATCAATTTGCGCAAACAGGATGTTGATTTCAATAAAAACCTTATCTTTATTCGCGGAGCAAAAGGAAAAAAAGACAGGCTCAGCATACTCTCAAAAGTGAACGCCAAGACACTTAAAATGTATTTAGATAAGTATAAACCCAACTACTGGATGTTTGAAGGCACTGGCAGAAACAAATACAGCGCGACCAGTGTCGGAAGGATTTTAAGTAAAAGCGCCGCGAAAGCGGGCATTAACAAACCTGTTTCACCTCATATGTTACGACATTCATTTGCCACGCATCTATTGGAACAAGGAGTAGACCTGCGCTATATCCAAAATCTTTTAGGCCACTCCTCCTCCAAGACCACAGAGATCTATACCCATGTAAGTAAAAAATCTCTTGCAAATATCACAAGCCCTTTAGATCGTATTTTTAATGATAACAATAAGAATAACAACAACTTATAAGGCACACCACTAATAAGATATAACAACCATAGCAACATACAGATACGTTATGGGCAATTAGAACATAGCGGTCGGAATAAGCTGAAAAAAGACTTGAAACAGGAGTAGGCAAAAATTTAAATAAATTAATTAAAAATGAATGAGTTTAAAATTTTACTAATTGTTCTTGGTTTGACCTTATCAAATCAATTATTCTCCCAAGATTTAATCATTAAAAAGAATGGTGATGAAATAGAATCTGTGGTAGTTGAGATAACTGAATCTAATATTAAGTATAGAAAATATACTAATAGTGACGGTCCAATTTATAGCATTCTGAAATCAGAAGTTTTTATGATAAAATATAAAAATGGAGAAAAGGATATATTCAATGAAGAAAAAGCAAAAACAGAGATTTATAGTGGTGAGTTAAGAATTGATTTTACAGGTTTCGGTAATAAATATTGGCAAGGTGAGGATAAAATTAGTAAATCAGAGTTCAAGTCAGTTATTAGTAAAAATATTGAAGCTGAAAATTCTTATTTGATTGGAAGTAGTTTACGAACAACAGGGTTAATATTTATCATTCCTTCTAGTATTGTTTTAGGTTGGCAAGTTGGAAATTTGGCAAGTGGTGAAGATGCCAATACTGCAGCACTTACATTAAGTGGTGTTGGCTTTGTAGGTTCTATAATATTAGACTTTATAGGAATGGGTAAAATAAGAGAGTCTATAAATATTTACAATAAAAGCCATAATAAATTGAGTTTTAAACCATCTATAAATGCTAATGGCATTGGTTTAGTTGTTAATTTTTAACAGGCAATAAAAAGAAATGCATTGAATAATATGAAGAATTTTAAAATTTATTTATTAATAATAAGTGTTGCGGTAATGCTAACCTCAATGGTCTCTTGCTCAAAAGATGAGCCTGAAACTTTTAAATGTACTATATACTTAAACGGGAATGTGTGGAGTGAACAAATGGTTTCTGATTGTAGCCTTTGTACAGCACCACAAGGATATACAGCATCCTGTAACTAAATTGAATTGCAAATGAAAGAGAATCTTAAATCGCAAATAAAAGAACTTTTATCACTTTTAACCTCTGAACAATTAAAGAAAGATATTCTTGAACTTGAAAATATTCCTGAAAATCAAAACGTGATAAAATTTTTAGATAAAATTGGAGTGGTTGAAATAAAATATGAAATCAAATCTAATTTTCGTCCTGGTCGGATTCAAGAGAAAGGCGGTTGCACAAATCTATGGTATAAGAAGCCAGATGGAACTTGGATGATTAAACTTTGGGAAATTAACAGATTGGAAAAATAAAAGCCCATAACAATGTATATAAAAAATAGGCGAAACAGTAATAA
>DUOU01000163.1 GCA_012838685.1 Bacteroidota bacterium
GAAGAGCGTTGAGAAGGTTTTTCTGGGTGGCCGACTCTTTGGTACGGATCATGAAGATACCTACTATCGATAGAAGAATGCCAATACCCGCGACCACCATGGGGGCTATAACCGCACCTAACCTGGCTTCGTTTGTTGCCAATGGAAGTGCCGCTCCAAGTGCCGCGGTAGAAAGGATAGAACCGCAATATGATTCATAAAGGTCGGCTCCCATACCGGCAACGTCACCCACATTGTCGCCCACATTATCGGCGATAGTGGCCGGGTTGCGCGGATCGTCCTCGGGAATGCCCGCCTCAACTTTACCAACGAGGTCTGCGCCTACGTCGGCCGCTTTTGTATAGATACCTCCACCAACACGGGCAAAGAGAGCCTGTGTGGACGCGCCCATACCGAAAGTAAGCATCGTAGCGGTAATCTCGACCATCTTATGTTGTTCAGTAGTTCCCGCATGAACAAAATTGAGTCCCAGGAAGCTGAGACCATTTTGCATATGTTCAGGTGTAAAGATAACATTGTTAAGGAGTAGAAACCATAAGGCGATGTCTATCAGGCCGAAACCTACAACAACAAGACCCATCACGGCGCCGCTCCTGAGAGCTACCTGTAAGCCTTGGTTCAATGATTTTGAGGCTGCCCACGCTGTTCTGTTAGAAGCATAAGTTGCCGTTTTCATTCCCAGAAAACCGCAAAGTCCCGAGAAAAAACCTCCTGTCAGGAAAGCGATCGGAACAAACGGGTTCTGGACTCCCAGATAGGCCAAGACCAAAAGAATCACGACAAGAATAATGAACACCTTGAGAACAACCGCGTACTGGCGTTTTAGGTAGGCCATAGCCCCTTCCCTAACATACGCCGCGATCTCTTTCATCCTATCGGTACCCTCCTCCTGGGCTTTCATCTTCTTATAGAAGAACCAGGCAAAGATCAACGCGATAACGGCTGAGACCGGTACAATCCAAAAAATAGTACTAATCATGTTAATTTGTTATTAAATTAGTAAATGTGGTTACAACTGACCAATTTTTGTCGGGTGCAAAAGTAAATTAGTTTTTGTGTAAAACAAAGAAAGATAGTGATAAAAAATTGTGAAATTTTGCTTTTAAACCTGATTATAATAAATTGAGAATCCGATTATAAACCAATTTTGTAATGTTTGGTCGGTTCCCCGGGCGCAAAAGGTTCGCCTTTTTGAAGCGGAATTGTTGTTATCTTTACGGGGTGTTTTGAGAGCAGGTTGTTTTAATTTTAGATTACAGCGATTAAAGATCAATGTTTACGGGATATGGATATGACTAACGACATCAAGGCCGGTATCAAAACTTTGCTCGGCGGGGGAACTATTATCTATCCCACGGACACTATCTGGGGATTGGGGTGTGACGCTACCAACAGTGCGGCGGTGGAGAAGATTTTCGCCATTAAAAACAGGGAGGAGACAAAAAGCCTGATCGTGCTTGTTGACAGTACAGCGATGCTCGAACGATACGTAACGTATGTTCCCGATATCGCGTACCAACTGATTGAGGTAACCGACTCACCGCTCACGATAGTCTATCCCCGCGGCAAAAATCTTGCCCGGGGCGTTGGCGCCGCCGACGGGTCGGTAGGCATAAGGGTGTGCGAGGATCCTTTTTGCTCCGAACTTATCCGGGGCTTGAGAAGGCCGATAGTCTCAACATCGGCCAATTTCAGCGGCGCCCCTTCTCCGGCCATTTTTTCGGATATCGACCCAAAACTGATCGCAACAGCGGATTACGTCGTTGAATACCGGAGAGAAGATATAGTCAGGGGTAAAGCCTCTTCGCTGATCAAGATCAACAGTGACGGAACTATTGTCGTTCTGCGAAAATAGTCCATTTTAATATCTTTGCCGTCTGGCCAATTAGTCTTACCTTTGCCTGTTTTTATTGAAAAACTCTTCTAATTACTTTTAATATGGCCAAATATAGGAGGTATCTCGTTACTTCGGCGCTACCCTACGCCAACGGATCAATACATATAGGACATCTTGCCGGGGTTTACGTTCCCAGCGATATCTATACCAGGTATCTGAGGCTAAAAGGTGTCGATGTTATCTCGGTATGCGGATCTGATGAACATGGGGTGCCAATAACGCTAAAAGCCCGCAAGGAGGGGGTGTCGCCCCAGGAGATTGTGGACAAGTACCATGCTATAAACAAAAAAGCTTTCGAGGATTTCGGGATCTCGTTCGATATCTATTCGCGTACCTCGAACAAAATACATCACGATACGGCATCGGACTTTTTCAGGACACTGTATGATAAGGGGGAGTTCCTGGAAAAGACCTCTGAACAGTTTTACGATGAGGAGGCCGGCTGTTTCTTGGCCGACAGGTATATTACCGGCCAATGTCCCCATTGCGGGAACGAGAACGCTTACGGCGACCAATGCGAGAAGTGCGGTACCTCTCTTTCGCCCATGGAGTTGATAAACCCCAAATCTACGGTCAGCGGGAGCGAACCTGTTCTCCGCGAAACAAAACACTGGTACCTGCCACTGGACAAATATGAACCCTGGCTGAGAAAATGGATACTTGAAGATCATAAAGAGTGGAAAACAAACGTATATGGCCAGTGCAAATCGTGGTTGGATCAGGGGCTGCAACCGAGGGCGGTGAGCAGGGACCTCGACTGGGGGGTGCCCCTGCCTTTGGAGGGGACGGAGGGCAAGGTGTTGTATGTGTGGTTCGATGCCCCCATAGGTTATATTTCGGCTACCAAGGAGCTGACTAACGATTGGGAAAAATACTGGAAGGATGAGGGAACCAAAATGGTACATTTCATCGGCAAGGACAACATAGTGTTCCATTGTATAATCTTCCCCTCCATGCTGAAAGCCGAGGGGAGCTTCATTCTTCCCGATAATGTCCCCGCCAACGAGTTTCTGAACCTTGAGAACGACAAGATATCCACCTCCCGCAACTGGGCCGTGTGGCTACACGAATACCTGGAGGATTTTCCGGGAAAACAGGATTCGCTGAGGTATTCATTATGC
>DUOU01000164.1 GCA_012838685.1 Bacteroidota bacterium
AATATGCGCCGGAAGCGATCCTGTCGCTTTAACGGGTTCTTCTCCCTTTGCCGGTTCCGGTTTATATACTTATATTTGGCAGGATAGTACCTCATCCGGCTCATGGAGCGATGTTGGCACGGCGGCCGCTTTCGATCCGCCGCCGCTCACGGATTCCACATGGTACAGGAGGATAGTCAACTCATCGGTTTGCGCCGATACAAGTTCACTTGTCGTCATCAATGTCCATGCCGCTATCGAAAACAATATTCCCCGTTTTATATCCGGGGCAGTGGATACAACAATCTGTTGCGGAATGGTTCCAAACACAATTTATGGGGCTGTGGAACCCGAACTGACCGGGGGAACGGACTTGCCCGGCGATTATGCCTACCAGTGGTTGATCTCCACCGACAACGAGACATATTCGGATATTACAACTTCCGGGACGTTGGCGGATTATTCCCCTGGGCCGCTGACCGCGACAACATGGTACAAAAGAAGGGTCATCTCCGGCGAGTGCATGGATGAGGGTTCGCCGGTCAAGATTGTTGTGTTGCCGCGAATAACCAATAATATCGTTTCACAGGATCAAACTGTATGCTATAATACCGCGCCAAATACCCTGACCGGACCACTCCCCGATGGGGGAGATCCCGAACTGGTAACCTGGGTGTGGGAACAGAGTACCGATGGCGGAGCTACCTGGAACACCGCACCGGGCACTTCAAACAATCAGGATTACACTCCTCCGGCATTAACGGTTGAGACAGCATACAGGCGTATAGTTATCTCGGGTGAATACAACTGTTGTATTGATACTTCAGCTGCCGTGGTAGTCGGCATATACGATCTTCCTACCGCCGCTATTGTTGGCGCCACTGAGATTTCCCTGTGCGAAGGTGAGAACGTCCCCATAAACATAGAGCTTACCGGTGCCCCTGGCTGGGATATTGTCTATTCCGAAAATGGCTCTATGATCTCAGTTGACGGGGTGTTGTCAAATAGTATTGAACTGATTGGGCAGCCGGTTCCAACGGCATCGCTGTCGACTTACGATTATGCGCTGGTTTCGGTTGTCGATGCCAACGGCTGTTCGGCTACGTCGATGACAGGATCATTGAAAGCCAATGTATACAGGAACCCTGTCGCGAATGGTGGCGGCGACGCTGCCGTATGCGGACCGGAATTTACCCTCGCCGCTGTTCCGAGTGACGGTACAGGAACATGGACATTCCCGGCCGAAGTTGTCGCTTCGGACGGAAATTTCCACAATGCGTCGATCAAAATAGATTCGTCATTTACCGGGGCAAGTGTTGTTTACGACTTTATATGGGAGGAGAGCAACTGGAACTGTACGGATAGAGATGTTGTCTCGATAGAATTCTTTAACAGGATAGATCCCATTACCGCCGGAAACGATACCGCTTTCATGACTTTCGATAATGTTGTGAAACTGTCCGCCACCCCGCTAATGTCCTTTGAAACGGGAGAGTGGACGGTGGAAAGTGGCTCCGGATCGTTTATCGATAAAAATGCCAGCACAACCGAGGTTAGGAACACCGATATTGGCCCAAATAGTTACAAATGGACAGTGGTTAACGGTGAATGTATGGATATGGCGATAGTTAATGTCGAACTGTTCGATGTTGTTGTCCCTGAGGGTATCTCTCCGAACGGCGACGGAATAAATGATGTTATGACTATCAAAGGTTTGGATATGGATAGCCAGATAGCCGAACTTACTATTGTTAACGGTGGGGGCAACAGGGTCTATTATACCACAAACCGGGACGGGTCCATATGGACCGAATGGGATGGAACAAACAGCAACGGATCACCGCTTCCGGAGGGAACATATCACTACATACTTTGGGTTGAATCCCAAAAAACCGGTACCGAGGTTTCAAAAAGCGGGTTTATTGTTTTGAAAAGAAGGTGAGACAAGAAATGAGGAATGCCCTGATACATATAATATTTCTTTTAATGCTGGTGCCTTTGACAAGTGCCGGACAAGAGGATACCGGAACAAGTTCGCGTATCTCTTTGGGGTATCCTGTCTACAGCCAGTACCTTCAGAACGGTCTGATGATAAACCCGGCTTATGCCGGATCGAGGGAGGCTCTCAGCATGATGGTTTCCCACCGCAGCCAATGGATAGGAATGGCCTCGGCTCCATTGTTGCAGTCATTGTCGGCTCACTCTCCAATGAAGAATGACAAGGTGGCTTTAGGCTTGAAGGCCCAGTTTATGACTTATGGGGCGACCAAAGAGAGCAGTATATATGCTGTATACGCGTACCATATAAGGGTGAATAGGGGCAAACTATCACTGGGAATCAGTGGAGGAGTGGATATCTCCAATACAGACTACAGTATCTTACAGGGCATAACATTGCCCGATCCTGTTTTTACTCCGAATGACAAGGCATATACTATGCCCAATGTTACCGCCGGAGCTTATTATTTTGAAAAAAGATTTTTTGCTGGACTGTCTGTTCCCGCTTTTATGTCGTATCTGAATACCGGAAACGGGAATATTGAGATGACCCATTCACTTGAAGCGTACAGCTTTATCGCCACAACGGGCGGATTGATAACTTTTTCGGACGATTTTAAGTTCAAACCTTCCGCATTGGTTCAATACTCTGTATCGGAAGGGGTGGAAAAACTCGATATAAACGGTAACTTTATAATATCTGATCTTATTTGGGTAGGAGGATCCTGGAGGTGCACCGAAGATGTTGTTGTTGGTTTGGTACAGGCCAACCTCAATCAACAGTTGATGGTCGGGTTTTCATACGACTATCCTTTGGGTAAAATGAATTCGGTTACAAAAGGGTCGATAGAGATAGTTTTGCGTTATGAATTGGGGTCGAAGGTCAGTGCCGCCGATCCAAGATATTTTTAGTATATGCTGAAGAGAACAATATATATGGTTTTGTCCGTTCTGCTCCTGGCCTTTCCGGTATCTGTAAAGGGTCAATCCCCTTCTATATATAGGGTTATACCCCTTGATGTCAACGAAAAGGCATTCAGTGATATATCTCCCGTGGAGATGGAAAACGGCATCCTCTTCTGTTCAAACCGAAGGTTCAGCGGGGTAAAGGACAGAACTTCATTTGACGGCAGAAGATTGTACAATATATGGTACGCTGAAAAGGTAGACTCAACAAGTTGGGGAAAACCGTCGGAGATAAAAAGCGAGAGAAGCTCACTTTTCAATAATGGCCCATTATGTGTCGCGCCTGACGGAAAGACGGTCTATTTTACAAGTGAGGTTGAAACGGGCAAGATCACGAAAAAAAGGAAGTACAAGAACCATAGCGGTCTGTTCATAGCCGAATTACGCGGCGAAGAGTTGGTAGAGATAAAACCTTTCAAGTATAACAGTGACCAATACGATATCGCGCAGCCCTCATTGAGCCCCGATGGGAGGTTTCTCTATTTTGCCTCAAATATGGAAGGAGGAGAGGGAGGATCGGATATCTGGTATTGCGAATTGGTTGATGGCGAATGGGGGGCACCTGTAAACCTCGGGCCGACAATTAATTCCAAAGCCTCGGAAAATTATCCGCATATACATGAATCGGGCAAACTCTATTTCTCATCAAACAGGGCCGGAGGATATGGCAAACTGGATATATACTATTCCACACAAATTTCGGGGGAATGGAGCGAACCCCGGCATATGGCCGAACCGATTAACTCGGAAGCCGACGATTTCGCGTTTAT
>DUOU01000165.1 GCA_012838685.1 Bacteroidota bacterium
ACCCTTCACGGTATCGAGAACACATCGGGACCACTTGGTCAGGGCCACGCCATGGCACTCGGCGCCGCTATTGCCGAAAGGTTCATGGTAGCCCGCTTTGGTGAATGGATGTCGCATAAAATCTATACCTATATATCCGACGGTGGCATACAGGAAGAGATATCCCAGGGTGTAGGTCGCATTGCAGGACATCTGGGATTGAGCAATCTTATAATGTACTACGACTCAAACAATGTCCAACTATCAACTACCGTGGAGGAGGTCAATACCGAAGATATCACCGCAAAGTACAGGGCGTGGGACTGGAACGTCATCAACATTGACGGTAATTCAGCGCACCAGATACGCCAGGCTCTTGAAAAAGCGGTAGCCGAATCCAACCGTCCCACACTGATAATCGGAAAAACCATCATGGGCAAAGGGGCGGTAGACGCAAACAACGCCAGTTTTGAAAACAAGGTATCAACTCATGGACAGCCTTTATCCTCGGCGGGAGCTGATATAAAAGCTACAATAACAAACCTTGGTGGCGATCCGGAAAATCCGTTCGCCATTTTCGAAGAGACGAGGGAACTTTACGCCAAACGTAGAGCCGAACTCGACAAATGGAGCAGAACCATTGAAAAAACCGAAAAAGAGTGGAGAAAAGCTAATAAAGAGCTTTCTTCGAAACTCGACCTTTTCCTTTCAGGAAAAACAGTTGAACTGGATTTCAGATCATTGCAAATAAAGGAGAACCAAGCTACCAGGGTCGCTTCAGCATCTGTACTGGAACTTTTGGCGGATAAAGTTGAGAATATGATAGTCGCATCGGCCGACTTGAGCAACAGCGACAAGACCGACGGTTTCCTCAAAAAGACCAAAGCCTTCTCTAAAGGTGACTTCTCCGGAAACTTCCTGCAGATGGGGGTATCCGAACTCACTATGGCATGTATTATGAACGGTTTGGCGCTCCATGGCGGTGTGATTCCGGCTTGCGGAACCTTCTTTGTCTTTTCGGACTATATGAAACCCGCTATCCGTCTATCCGCACTTATGAGGTTGCACGTTATATATATATGGTCACACGACTCGTTCCGGGTGGGTGAAGACGGCCCCACTCATCAGCCTATTGAACAGGAGGCGCAGATCCGTCTGCTCGAGCATCTCCGCAACCATAAAGGAGAGCGCTCAATAGTGGTACTAAGACCAGCCGACGGCGCCGAGACAGTCGTCGCATGGAAAATAGCCCTGGAAAACGAACGGCCCACGGCACTGATACTCTCCCGCCAAAAGGTTGCCGATTTGCCTTCGAAAAGCGGTGATAGGCGACGTGATGCCGAACAGACCAAAAAGGGAGCATACGTTCTGGCCGACTGTGAGGGAAAACCAGATGTGGTTCTTATCGCGAGCGGTTCAGAAGTGGCCACTCTTGTTGAAGGAGCAAAATTACTTGAAGCCGACGGAATCAAGGTGCGCATTGTTTCCGTTCCCTCGGAAGGTTTGTTAAGAGACCAGGGAGCAGAGTATTATAAGTCCATTCTTCCCGATGGGATACCCCGTTTCGGACTTACCTCCGGCCTTTCCATCACACTTGAGTCGCTTGTAGGCGAAAACGGATTTATACACGGACTAAACCACTTCGGTTATTCGGCTCCATACAAGGTACTCGATGAGAAGTTTGGTTTCAACGCTCCTTTCGTTTACGATCAGGTAAAAAAATTGCTTTAATGTTTTGCCAAGGGATCCTATTTTATCTACCCGTAAATTATCGCCAACAATATGACTAGAGCAGTTATAGGCCAAAACGGGACCAGTTGGTCGAAAGTCGCGGGCAAAGTTGAATCCCTGAATTTTGAATTGTAAAATTATTGACAAATGTTTGATTTAGCTATTATCGGTAGCGGACCCGGTGGATACATCGCCGCGGAAAGGGCCGGAGCCCAAAAACTGAAGACAGTTCTCTTTGAGAAAAAAAAACTTGGCGGGGTGTGCCTCAATGAGGGTTGCATCCCTACAAAAACGATATTATATAGCGCCAAACTGTACGATAACGCGCTGCACAGCGACAAATACGGCATCAGCACTAAAGAAACAAGCGTCAACATAGGAAATATTATCGACCGGAAAAACAGGACTGTAAGGCGGCTGGCCGCCGGCATAGCCTCAAAATTGAAGAGCAACAACGTCAATGTGGTCTCCGGCACGGCCATGATCATCGGTCGATTCGCCAACAGAATCTCCATAGAGTGCGACGGGACAACCTACAACACTTCCAACCTACTTATATGTTCCGGCTCGGAGGCTTTTGTCCCCCCTATCCCCGGAGTTGCCGAGGCAGGAGATATAATACTTACCAACAGAGAGATACTGGAACT
>DUOU01000166.1 GCA_012838685.1 Bacteroidota bacterium
AGAAACATAAGGTACTCCTAAAAATTTTGCCAACTCTTTTTCAAACTCCTGATGAAATGGTCCATTGTTTGTTAAAATCTTGGTTTCCCATATTTTTTGTAGATATGGAATAAACTCTTCTAAATCAGGCAGAGAGGGCTTTGTGACAAATATTTTATCCATTTCGTTTTATCAGTTTCGTTACTATCAACTTTATTTCTGTATACTCTTCCAACCTTAACAAATTTGAGATAAATAATACCAAAAAGAAAGATATCGATGAAATCAATATAAGGAGTTCAATATTGTTTAAATAACTTTTGAGAAAAATTGTCAAAGGCAACATCAATATGACCATAATTAAAGCAACAAAAAATGTTTTTGATATACATTTAAGCTGTTCAAATAGACCTAACCTTAATAACTTATTCGTATAATATGTATTGATCGCCAAAGATATAAATGAAGTCACTATCATTCCACATATCATTGCCTGAATTCCAACAAATATTCCTAAAAGAACTGAGGTTGAACCAATAATTTTCTTGTATACTTCTACCTTCAAAAAGAGATCTGACCGTCCCAGTGCCGTTAGAATTTGAACATTTATGGTATGCATAGGATAAAAGAGTCCGACAAATACGAGCAATCTAAGATAAGGGACCGCTCCCCGCCATTGTTCTCCCAACAATCCTATGATAAGCGGTTCAGATAATATAAACATCAACAACATAGCATTGACATTGAAATACATAACAATCTTTATCACTTTAACTATCGCTCTTCGCAACCGTTCTATATCATCCTGCATTTTAGAAAAAACCGGTAATAAAAAGCTCATCAAAGAATTAGAAATAGTGTGTGATGGTAGGTTATTAAATTGTTCGGCTTTTGTGTAGTAACCTAATTCAGCGGCAGGAAAAAATTTTCCAACAACCAATCTATTAATTTGCTGGTAAACTCTATCAATAATTCCCGAAACCAACAATTTATTGCTGAAACCAAACAACTCCTTAAAAGAATTCTTATTGAATTCAAAAGAAGGCAACCAACGATTGGACATCCATAATTGAATATTGACAAAAATCTGGTTCAATAGTGTTTTCCATATAAGAGCCCAAACACCATATCCTTTGTATGCCAGATATATCGCTATGATTCCAGATAAAATCTGAGAAACAAGTTCTATTCTTGTCTTAATTTTAAATCTTATATCGCGTACTAATAAAGAGTTTTGAACTATTGTAAGAGCATACAAGATTATCATCAACGAAAGTGTTCTTACAATTCTGACCAATTGAATGTTACCGTAGAACTTTGCTATCAAAGGCGCAAGTAAATACAATATTATGAAAGCAATAACGCTAACTCCAAGGTTTAAATAAAAGACAGTGGAAAGGTCACTTTTTGTTATCTCTTTTCTCTGGATTATGGCCGTACTAAAACCGGAGTCAACGAAGACATAAAATACCGTTATGAAAACCAAAGCCATAGCGACCAAGCCATACTCTTCAGGCATTAGCAATCTGGCAAGAATGATACCTATTAGAAATTGTACCCCTTGTTGTAATAATCTACCAGTAAGGCTCCAAGATGCTCCGGATATTGCTTTATCTTTTAACCCGCTCAAACCAGTCTCTTTATAAATTTTGCCGGTACTCCTCCCACCATGATCCCGGCTTCCACATTATGTACAACAGCGGTGTTCGGGGCAACTACAGAATAGGATTCGACCAAGACACCCGGATATATAGTACAGTTGCCCCCAACATAAACATTGTCTTTAATTATAATACCTGAAGTTGGTCTATAACTATCTCTATTGGCCGCGTTCAGTGGAATGCTATTTTGGACCATCTTGACGCTACTGTGGCACCATAATGCTGTTGATGGTCCGGCAATATGAACAAAGTTACCTATTGTAATATTTGAACAGCTATCAAGAATATTATTTACGCCTATATAAGATTCTTCTCCTATCGTTATATTCCCCATCCCATTGCCAATAACCTTTACCCCTCCTTCAATCATACTGTTATGACCAACGCTGATTTTAGTGAGTTTAACCCCCCTCTCCAATTACCACATTATCGCCAAGAACTACCGTTGGTGAAATTGAAGACCCTCTTCCAATTTCGCAATTTACTCCTACGATGGCTTTTCTGGACACCCTAACCGAATAATGAACTTTGCAGCTAGGGTTTTTAAGTTTGAACAATATAAAATTTACAATATTACGTATCATTTTATTTGTGTTAATCTATTTATTACCTTATACATGACCGAACTATAAGAATAAATTGGATATTTATAAATTTGATCGGATATTCCAGTCTTAAATTTATATATACCCGGCAACCTCGTCTTGTTTAAGTTACATAGATCATAAAATCGGGAACCTAAGTTCTTTGCTTCTCTTATGGCCTCCCATTGTAATAATTCTCCCTGGCCTTCATTGATTACACCCTCTTTTGATGCCCCTTTGTAATAATGCATGTAATTCATATTCCCCAACACAATGATGCCAGACAGAATTTCTCCATCTTTTTTTGCGATCAGAACAAATGCCTTATGTTCATTAAAGTAAGCACTTAGAATAGCTTCATAATAGTCAAAGTCTAAATCGTCGTATCCCAACTTTTTGTGCAACACTTCCAGAATCGGCCACAATTTCTCCAGCCCTTCAATACTATAAAATTTTTCAATAACAATTTTGTTTAGTATCGCTTTTCTAATCATATTTCTTCTTTTCGAATGAAGTATATTGTTGAAAATGTAATCCTCATCCAATAGCAAATCAACCATGGACGTTTCGCCAAAACGAACGTTCGCCTTACAATCAATGCCGTACGGAAATCCAACATATGAGATTCCTTCATAAAACCCCACTTTAAAATTCTTAAAATCATAGATATTATCGCCAATGAATCCCGCATAAGGAATATCTCCCAGGGGTTTGAAGTGATACCGCTTCAGACCTAAACCATTTTTTGTAGCGTGCACCACTGAGGCGTACTTAATAGACTCCTGGTTATCCACCAAATAGTATAAATCTGTATTAAATTTTCGGGATACAATTTTATTAAGTTTTGGCTCATGGAATATGGAACCGTTATTATTCTGGATCAGATCCATTATCTGTTTTTCAATATCACAATCTGTCTCAACAAGTTTATACCCTTTGTATTCCAACATTATAAACGATTACTACAACATATTTATAATTTAACATTAACTCTCGCCCGGAGATCTTTAGCCTTGGCAAAATTCTTTCAATGAATTTATAATGTATTTAACCTCATCATCGCTTAGATCGACATGTAAAGGAAGCGTTATAAACTTATTCGCTTCTTTTTCAATGAATGGACAGTTATTGCCCCACTTTTTGAATAATGGCTGGATTGATAATGGCGTATAATGACAACCTGTGGCAATTCCTTTTGATTTCAGGTATATCATCAATTTATCCCTTTTTTCCGCCCTTATCCCAAACATCTGATAAACATATTTTTTCGGATCAAAAGGTAAAAGTGGCTGAACTCCGTCCAACCCTTTCAGACCATCTAGATACATCTCAATAATATTGCCCCTTCTTTTATTGAACTCGGGAAGTTTCTTAAGCTGAGCAAGTCCAATAGCAGCGCTCAGATCGTTCATATTATATTTATATCCTAAAACATTCAACTCGTAAAACCAGTGCAATGCATCTTTGTTGGCATCTGTATAAGCCTGAGCTGTTTTCCAGTTATCTTTGTCAATGCCGACCCATCTCATAGCTTTGACATCTTTGAAAAGTTCGGGTTGATTGGTTACCATCATGCCCCCGTCTCCAGTTGTCATTAGTTTCTTTTCCTCAAAACTAAAACAACCGATATCACCCCACAGTCCCAAATTAACGCCTTTATATAACGAGCCTGATGTGTGGGCGCAATCTTCAATTATCTTCAATCCTTTTTCTTTGGCCCATGGAACAAGTTCTTCCATAAGAACGGGGTGGCCGGCATAATGTACCGGCATTACAGCAACGACATCTTTATCGTATTTACACTTCATGTCGTTAATATCCATGCCTAATGTAACAGGATCTGAATCGACAAATACCGGAACCAAACCATTGTATAAAATAGATGAAGCGGTTGAACTGAAAGTTAACGAAGGAACCAAAACCTTTTTCCCTTTTGGAAAATTAAAAACTGCCAGGGCTAAATGCAAGGCAGCGGTGGCTGAATTCAATCCAATCGCTGATTTTGCCCCCAAAAACTTCGCCCATTGTTCTTCAAATTCGTTTACATTGGGTCCCAATCCTATCCACGACCTTTCAAAGGCTTCTTTAATGTTATCCAGCTCTTCCTTTCCTAAGGAAGGTTTAAACAATCTTATATTCATCAAAGTATAGTTATTACAAATATCCGTATTGTGAGCAAAATTCTCGGAATGTCAGATTATTCATATCCTTATCCGAAAGAATGGGTTGAAGTACTGGCCAGTTGATCTTTAAATCTCCATCGTTCCATATAATCCCCCTCTCATGATCTTTTGAATAAATATTATCAACTTTGTAAACTACCTCACTTATATCCGTTAAGGTGCAAAATCCATGGGCAAAACCCCTGGGAATAAAAATTTCCTTTTTATTTAACTCACTTAATTCTATGGAATCCCACTGTCCAAATGATTCGGAATTTTGACGCAGGTCAATAAACACATCCAATATCGCCCCCTTTATACATCTAACTAATTTGCCCTCTGTGAAAGGGGCCAATTGAAAGTGCATCCCTCTTATTATCCCCTTCTTTTCCGACCTTGAATGGTTTTCCTGTAACCACTCCCTGTCCAGACCATTTAACTGGAAAAAATTTCGATCGTAGGTTCTCATAAAAAAACCTCTCTTATCGATATTCGGGCTAAGTATTATTTCATAAACACCCTTTATCCGTTTTTCTCTGATTTCCATTTGTTGGTAAAATCCTCTATTTGTCCCATGCAAATATCCGATACTCTCTCACTTCTGTAAGATTCATACCATTCAACAGTATATTTAACTGCCTCGGGCAGACTTAACACCGGTCTCCATCCTAATTTTTCTTTGGCTTTTGTAATATTCAATGAGAGTAGATTGGCTTCATGTGGTTTTTCAAAGCCAGAAATATCATTCCATTGACCTCTACCAAACTCATTTATCAGCATATCTACAATCTCTTTGACCGTAACCTGACTATCAGGTTCGGGTCCAAAATTCCACGCCTCATCAAAACGACCTTCGAGAACCATCATTGAACCAAGCAAAAGATACCCGGCAACCGGGTCAAGAACATGTTGCCACGGCCTGACCGCATAAGGATTTCTTATCTCAACCGGTAAATCGCTTTGAATGGCTTTAACGATATCGACAACAAGCCTATTGGGCGACCAATCACCACCTCCAATAACGTTTCCCGCCCTTGCTGAAGCAATTTTTTTATATGTTCCTTGAAAAAATGAACGTCTGAAAGAATTGATCGCCAGTTCCGCGGCTCCCTTGCTCGAACTGTATGGGTCATATCCTCCCATTGGATCCGTTTCAACATAACCTTCTTCCTTTTCAAGGTTTTCGTAACATTTATCTGATGTGATAAACACCGCTGTTTTCAATTTCTCGGATAGACGAAATACCTCTAACATGTTAACCGTGCCCATTAAGTTTGTCTCATAAGTGTAAACAGGATCATTATAACTCTCCAAAACTATAGGCTGAGCCGCAAGATGAAACAAAATCTCCGGCTCCTCTTTTTCCACAATACGGATTATATCATCCCTCTTTCGTATATCCGCCCTGTAATCTGTAACCATATTTTTAAGGCCAGATAAAACATAATTGTCCTCACTGGTCCTCGGATCAAGAGATACGCCTATCACTTGTGCTCCAATTTTTGTAAGCCATAATGACAACCACGATCCCTTAAATCCCGTATGGCCGGTAACTAAAACTTTTTTACCCTTATATACGGCAAGTTTATCGTCTATTCCCATATTTTCCAGATAGGATTTTCTTTCCACATACTATTTAGACGAACACTATCACGATATGTATCCATTGAATGCCAAAAACCTTTATGCAGAAATACAGATAAGTTGTTACTCTTGACTATCTGGCCAATAGCAATATTCTCCAAATCAGTGGCAGGATCATCAGGGATAAAATCCAGAAATTCTTTTTTAAAAACAAAATATCCACCATTAACCGGTTGTTGAGTGTCAACATCTTTTAATTGCTGTTTAAATTTTGAAACCATATCTCCTTCAACCTCCAAATCACCGAATCTGCTAGGAGGAAAAACGCCCGTAACCGTTCCAATGGTATTCTTACTTTTATGAAAGTTTACAAGTTGCCTAATGTTTACCGTTGAGACCGCATCTCCATAAGTAAGCATAAATCTTTCTTCAGAAATATATTTTCCGGCTATTTTTGTACGAAATCCGGTCATGGAATCATCACCTGTTTCCACCAGAGTGATTTTCCAATTGTCTTTCTGTCCTTCGTTTTCTATTGTAACATCTCCATTGGACAAGTCTACCGTAAAATCCCTGTTATATTTATAATAATTGAGAAAATAGTCTCTTATCACATCTCCCTTATATCCCAATGCCAAAATGAACTCATTAAACCCATAAAACGAATAGTGCTTCATAATATGCC
>DUOU01000167.1 GCA_012838685.1 Bacteroidota bacterium
AGTCTCTTCAGCGTTGGTATCGCTTTAACCAACTATCTCCCTAAAGCTTCTGCGCCTTTTGATATAGAACTGGTAAACAATGCTTCTGTCTATTATAAGACCTTCAACACTTGCTGATCCCAGTTTTTTTGTCTCTTCTCTTTTTCTCTCAAGGGACTCTTTTGATCTGTGGAAATCTATATGGGCTTTCAACACTGTATAAGCGCTCCGGAATTGTAATTTGACCAAGAAGAACAGTGAGGCAGCCCCGTCAAGCACCATCCTTATGAACATTATTTTCCTGAAATCCTTGTCGGGCAGGTTCTTGTAAAGCAGAAAAAGTCCGTTCCTGAAGTTAAGGTATGTTTTGAAGGGGGAATTGTAGGGAAGGGTTCCACCGCCAATATGATAGACAACGGCTTCAGCCACCAGGGCAACCTTATAACCTGCCTTATGGAATCTCCAGCAAAGGTCTATCTCCTCCATATGGGCGAAAAAATCCCCGTCAAATCCTCCGCATCTTTTCCATGCGTCCGAGCGGATGATTGTACATGCTCCTGTTGCCCAGAATATTTCCCAGGGTGAGTCGTATTCTCCTTTGTCGGTTTCGGTAACGTGAAAAACACGCCCGCGACAAACGGGATATCCATATTTATCGAGAAAACCTCCGCCGGCACCCGCATATTCAAATTTCTCCTTGTTGTTGAAAGAGCGGATTTTCGGTTGGGCCGATGCCACTTCAGGATGCGTTTCCATGAAGTTTACCATAGAGTCAAGCCACCCCGGCGTAACCTCAATATCGGAGTTCAGCAGCAGATAATATTTTGCCTCGATAGACTCCAGGGCCCTGTTGTAGCCTTCGGCGAAACCATAGTTTTTGTCCAGATTGATTACGGTGACTCTTTCTCCCTGTTCCTTGAGCCACTCAACAGAACCATCAGTGGAGCCGTTATCAGCGACATATACAACAACCCCTTCTCCCCGGGAGTTGTCAATTACATTGTTCAGGAACTTTTTCAGAAAAGCCAACCCGTTCCAGTTCAATATGACTATCGCTGTTTTTATCATCCCAATTTTATTTTATGTACGGCCCGGAAAAACCGCTATTTCATACCTTTTTTATGTTTCCACCTGCGATGGCTCCAGAGATAAAGTTCCGGTCTGTTCACTATCTCCTTCTCCAGTCTCGCGGCATATTCTTTGGTAATCCAACCGCTCTCCGTTTTTTCGCTCTCAATGCAAATAGGCTCTATCGCGAAGGTATAATATCCCCGCTTAATTTTGGTTATGGAAAGGTAATAAACCGGAATATTGTATCTGATCGCGAGCCTTTCGGTTCCGTTGTAAAAAGCTGTCTCTTGGTTCAGGAATTGGGTCCAGTACTTTATCTCCCCTTTGGGAGGGGTCTGGTCTGCTATCGACAAATAGAGAGCGGGAACATTTTTGCTTCGGTTGTCGAGTATCTCCCGCAAAACATTGTGCATATCAACCATTGTCGCTCCGGTTGATGAACGGAGTTTGTTTACCATTTTGTTGAAATGCCTGTTTTTTAAGGGTTTGTAGATGCTAACTGATTTGTGCTCCCTGGCGAAAAGAGGTATAGCTGTAAGCCATTCCCAATTCCCATAATGACCCAGCAAGAGGAACGCGCTTTTTCCCTTGGAGTAAATATCGGCGAAAACTTCGGGATTGCTCATCTTCATTCTTTGCGTTATCTCTTTTTCGCTCATATGTGTCAACTTGAGACTCTCAACGAACATATCGCAAAGATGGCGGTAAAACTTTTTTTCGATTGTTTTAAGCTCATCCTGACTTTTTCCTCTCAACGAGTTGGAAAGATTGGTGGCGACAACTTTCCGGCGGTAGCCAACAATGTGATAGAGGATAATGTAAAGAAGATCGGCCGACAGGTACAAAACCTTTAGAGGGAGCAGTGTGACGACCCAGTTTATCCCGTAAAAAATATAGAACAGTATTGTATTCATAGTCTGTTTTTTGTCGTAATCATATTGATTGTCATTCTTCCTGATGGCGCTATTCCCGTCAGTGTCACCTCTTTGGCCTGTCCGCTCAAAGAGGGTTCCCACGGATATTCAACGCGAATATAGTTTTCCGTGAAACCTGTTATTAATCGGTCGTTTTCCAACCCTTCAAACAGCACCTTTTCGGATCTGCCGATATTGTGTTCCATGAACTCCCTCTGTTTCGACCCAGAAAGTGATATAAGTTTTTTGCACCGTTTTTCTTTTACCTTGTACGGCACCTTTCCTTCCAGTTGGGCGGCGACAGTTCCGGGCCGTTCCGAAAAGGGGAAGATATGTAGATACGAAACAGGCAGAGATTCGATAAAGCTGTATGTATCTTCATACTCCTCCTCACTCTCTCCGGGAAAACCTGAAATAATGTCGGCTCCTATGCCGGCGAACGGCATTATCTCCTTTATTTTAATAATCCTGTCAGCGAACACCTCTCTTTTGTACCTGCGCCTCATTGCCCCAAGAATCCTGTTATTGCCACTTTGCAAAGGGATATGGAAATGTGGCATAATTTTCTCGTTTTCAGCGGCGAACTTAATAATATCATCAGTGAGCAGGTTGGGTTCAATGGAGGATATTCTGTATCGATGAATCCCCTTGACCTCCACGATTCTTTTCAGCAGATCAATGAAACTCTCTCCTGTCGATTTCCCGAAATCGCCTATGTTCACCCCTGTGAGTACTATCTCCTCAATACCCTCCTTGGCGATTTTTCCGGCCTCACCAACTATAGTGGATATATCTGGGTTCCTGCTGTTTCCCCGTGCCATTGGAATTGTGCAGTAGGAGCATTTGTAGTCGCAACCGTCCTGTACCTTCAGGAAAGAGCGTGTACGGTCTCCGGCCGACCAGGCTCCCCTGAAGAGCTCTTCCGCGGTCAGCTCACGGGAATATATCTCGGCTACACTGTTTTTTCCCCCGGCAGGGATCAGATTGGCGATATCATATTTCTCATTGTTGCCCAGTATAAGGTCCACCCCCTTGATAGCGGATATTTTTTCCGGGTTTAGCTGGGCATAACAACCCACAACCGCGATGAACGCTTCGGGATCTCTTTTTACAAGTTGTTTGATCAACTGCCTGCATTTCTTGTCGGCTGTCTCCGTTACCGAACATGTGTTTACAATGTGAACATCAGCGGAATCGCCCGATCCAACCCTTTCAAAATGTTCTGTGGGCATTGACCTCGAGATTGTCGATGTCTCCGCAAAATTGAGCTTGCATCCCAATGTATGGAAAGCCACTCTTCTTCTGTTGATCCCCATTGTTGCCTTCTAGAAAAAGTCGTCCCCGCCATCGGGCGGGGACGAACACCATATCCAACAATATATGTTTACAGTTTTGTGATATATACGTTCTTGAATTGAATATCCTTGCCTTCGCTCTGCAGGCAAATTTTACCGCTTGAATATTGGGCGCCCGTTGCCCTGTTCATAAACACCCCGTTCACATATGTCTCTATAGTGTTGTCAGCACATGTGATCTCCATGGTATTCCACTGGCCTACCTCTTTTTCGGCCGAGGGTGCTTTTTTCCTTATTATTACGAACTGCGCGCCGGAAGCTATTCTATCCTGGTCGGCTTCGGCCAGGTTGGCTCCGTTCATGAGGACAAAATCGCCCGCATTGCCGGCGGATAGTTGGTTTTCATAACAGACGGGCCAAACTTTGTCGCCCGGCTGGCAATGGACAAAAATACCGCTATTGGTCAGCTCGTAAGGATAACGGTATTCAACATGTAACTTGTAGTTGGAATAATCCTCTTTTGTTCTCATGTAACCGAAAGGATCACCTTTTACGTTGATGATGGTGTCATCAATAACGGTGAAGACGGTATTC
>DUOU01000168.1 GCA_012838685.1 Bacteroidota bacterium
AAAGGTTTCGCCATGTGGGGAGTGTTCGATATTTTCAGGGAGTATTTCAGGGGCGCCTCAGCAAGTTCCCAGAACGAGGCGCGGCTCTGTTTTGAGGAGATAGGAGCGCCCGCGCATACCTATTCACCTGTCTATAAAGAGGAGGATTTTGGGGAGATTCTCGGATATAGCTCCCATATAACCTTCAACTCATTGGCACAATACGATAAATTCCGGACAAGAGTGGCCGCTCTCCGGGACAAAATATCCGCGGGATTGCGGGTAAATCCCGAATTTTCCGAGATCGAGCATGATATCTATAATCCCGGTGCTCCGGGAAGCCGGCTGGGGATTACCTCAGGGGAACTGGGTGACAGGCTGCCTGAAGGAATTGAGGGTCTCCATTTCCATCTTCTTTTTGAATCCGACTCCTATGCGCTCGAAAAACTCCTGAAAGTTGTTGAGGAGAAGTTCGGTAGGTTCTTTGGCCAGATAAAATGGATAAACATGGGGGGAGGACACCTCATCACGAGAAAGGGTTATGATGTTGACCATTTGGTAAGGTTGATCGAAGATTTCAGGAAAAGAACCGGTCTTCATATTATTCTTGAACCTGGTAGCGCTTTCGCTTGGGAAACAGGGGAATTGGTCTCTACTGTCGAAGATATTGTTGAAAACAGCGGCATAAAGACGGCGATTCTCGATGTGTCGTTCACGGCCCATATGCCCGACTGCCTGGAGATGCCTTATAAGCCGAAAGTGTTGGGGGCGACGGATGCCGTTGAAGGAAAACCAACTTACCGTTTGGGCGGAAATTCTTGCCTGTCGGGCGACTTTATGGGTGAATGGTCGTTTGACAGGGAGTTGAGGCCCGGCGATCGGGTGGTTTTTTGGGACATGATCCACTATACCATGGTGAAGACAAGTACCTTCAACGGGGTTGCCCATCCATCCATAGGGATATGGACCGCTGGGGATAAATTCAGACTTATCAGGGAGTTCGGATATAACGATTACAGGGACAGACTGTCTTAAACGGCCGGGAAACCTCTCCGACAGTTTATGGATACATTATCTATGGACACAAACAAACAATCCAACAATTATGTAACTTTGCGGGTTCAAAATTTATAGTTATGGCGAATAACATTATTCTTGATAAGCTTCAGGGGGTGAAGGAACGGTTTGTGGAGGTGGAGAGATTGCTCGCACAGCCCGAGGTGTTGTCCGATATGGATAAGTATATTAAACTGAACAAAGAGTTTAAGGAGCTGAGCCCCGTTGTTGATGCCTACGAAAAGTACAGAAATGTTTTGCTGAACATCGACAGCACAAAACAGTTGTTGTCAACCGAGAAAGATGAGGAGATGCGCGAAATGGCTAAGATGGAGCTTGATCAGTTGGTGGAGAGCGTTCCCGACATGGAAGAGGAGATCAGGTTTCTCCTTATACCCAAGGATCCGGAAGATGAAAAGGATGCCATATTGGAG
The DNA here is from genome assembly GCA_012838685.1 of Bacteroidota bacterium. Lineage (GTDB taxonomy): Bacteria > Bacteroidota > Bacteroidia > Bacteroidales > VadinHA17 > LD21. The sequence continues at coordinate 1,470 of DUOU01000168.1, forward strand.
ATCAGAGCCGGTACGGGAGGGGATGAGGCAAGTATTTTCGCTGGTGATCTTGTGAGGATGTACACCAAATATTTCGAGGAAAAGGGATGGAAAGCGGAGATCAACAGCTATACTGAAGGAACGGTAGGTGGTTACAAAGAGATAGTCATGAGTGTAACCGGTGAAGGTGTCTATGGTACTTTGAAATATGAATCAGGTGTGCACAGGGTGCAAAGGGTACCGCAGACGGAGACCCAGGGCAGAGTACATACTTCAGCGGCCTCGGTTGTCGTTTTGCCTGAAGCCGGCGAATTTGACGTGGAGATAAAAAATGAGGATATCCGCAAGGATACCTATTGCTCTTCAGGTCCGGGCGGACAGTCGGTCAATACAACCTATTCGGCTATCAGGTTGACCCATATACCAACCGGCATCATTGTCACTTGCCAGGATGAGAAGTCGCAGATAAAGAATTACGACAAAGCGTTGAGAGAGATGCGGACACGACTCTATAACCTGGAGTATCAAAAGTACCTCGATTCGACGTCGGCCAAGAGAAAGACCATGGTCTCCACAGGCGATAGATCGGCCAAGATCCGCACCTATAACTATCCACAAGGCAGGATGACGGATCATAGGATAAACCTGACCATGTACAATCTTCCCTCCATTCTTGACGGAAATATTCAGGAGGTAATTGATAAGCTTCAGATGGCCGAAAACGCTGAAAGATTGAAAGAGAGCAACATATAATCATTGACAGATGGATTACACAAAATTATTCGAAAACATCCGCGAAAAGAAATCCTTTCTTTGTGTCGGGCTTGACAGCGATAGCTCAAAGTTGCCGGAATGTTTGAAGGATTCCAAAGATCCTGTATTTGAGTTCAATAAGAGGATAATAGACTCTACCCATGATCTTGTTGTTGCCTATAAGCCAAATGTGGCGTTTTATGAATGCGATGGTGTGGGCGGCTGGAACTCACTGATAAAAACTGTAAATTATATAAAAGAGAATTATCCGGATATTTTTGTGATAGCCGATGCCAAAAGGGGGGATATTGGAAACACCTCAAAAATGTATGCCAGGGCTTTTCTGGAAAATATGCCGTTTGATGCGGTGACCGTAGCGCCGTATATGGGCGAGGATTCCGTCAAGCCGTTTACCTCTTATGAAGGGAAATGGGTCATATTGCTGGCCTTGACATCCAACAAGGGGGCCGACGATTTTCAGTACCATAACGAAGGGGGGACAAAGCTTTTCGAGAAAGTTTTGCGTCTATCTTCGGAATCTTGGGGCACCAGGGAGAATATGATGTATGTTGTTGGAGCCACCAGGGCCGAGATGTTCAAGGAGATCAGAAAAATAGTTCCAGACCATTTTCTGTTGGTCCCGGGCATAGGTGCCCAGGGGGGATCGCTCGCGGAGACAGCCAAATATGGGATGAACGATAAATGTGGATTGCTGGTTAACTCTTCCAGGGGGATAATTTTTGCCGATAGTTCCGAAAAATTCGATAAAGTTGCCCGCGAAAAGGCTCTCGAGGTGCGGACGGAAATGTCGGTTTATCTTAGGGAGAGGAGGTTGATCCAATAACATAATATCAAGCAACCTTATTATTACAGTTTACAGTCTCTTCAGCGTTGGTATCGCTTTAACCAACTATCTCCCTAAAGCTTCTGCGCCTTTTGATATAGAACTGGTAAACAATGCTTCTGTCTATTATCAGACCTTCAACACTTGCTGATCCCAGCTTTTTTGTCTCTTCTCTTTTTCTCTCAAGGGACTCTTTCGATCTGTGGAAATCTATATGGGCTTTTAACACCATATAAGCGCTCCGGAATTGTAATTTGACCAAAAAGAATAGTGAGGTAACCCCGTCAAGCACCATCCTGATCAACATTATTTTCCTGAAATCCTTGTCGGGCAGGTTCTTGTAAAGCAGGAAAAGTCCGTTCCTGAAGTTAAGGTATGTTTTGAAGGGGGAATTGTAGGGAAGGGTTCCGCCGCCAATATGATAGACAACGGCTTCAGCCACCAGGGCAACCTTATAACCTGCCTTATGGAATCT